>NZ_VCIW01000023.1 GCF_005765165.1 Paenibacillus antri
CACAAGAACCAAGTTCAGAAAATTAAATCTAATTGACGCATCCATCGTCCCGATGGATACCCCTACCTAAAATACACAAACTTCTGGACACTACCACCCGCGCCCGCCGAAGTCCCGGCAAACCTCTTCGCACTTGCCAACCGCCGAACTAGATAACGCTAACTATGCGCTTATCTCCGCAAATAACGCCATATTTGACACTATTGCACACCCGCGCCCGCCGAAGTCCCGGCAAACCTCTTCGCCCGCACCGACCGCCGAACTCGATAACGCTAAATATGCGCTTATCCCCGTAATTAATGTCATATTTGACACTATCGCCGGCTCGCTACCGATGCGCCAGCTCCTGATATTCGCCCGGCGTCATGCCGACCGCATTCTTAAAGACAGTGCAGAAATACGACGTGTTCGGGATGCCGACCTCCTTGGCGACGCGCGACACCTTATACTCGGACCGGCCGAGCAGCTCCTTCGCCTTGTCCATCCGGCATTCCGTCAGACGCTCGTGGAACGTGCGGCCCGTCGCTTTCTTGTACAGCGCGCCTAAGTAGTTCGGCGACAGAAACACTTCGGCCGCCGCCGCCGTCAGGCTCAGATCGGTAGACATATAACTCGTCTCGATCAGCCGGTTCACCTTGCTGACGATGTAATCGTCCTTGCCCTCCCGCTTGTTCGCGAGGAACGCGATCATGCTCTTCGCCGCGGCAAGGCCGTGCGCGCGGAACTGCCGCAGCGTCGAAAGCCGGTCGAACCGAGCCGCCGCCTCCCCTTCGCTCGCCTCCGGGTCGCCGGCGAGCATCGACAGCTCGAAATACAAGCCTGTCAAGTAATTGCGAACGTATTCCCGCTCCGCCCCGCGCTGCGACGAGATCGCGTCGAACAAGCCGCTCGCGGCGTCGACCGTCTTCTTCTCGTCGAGCGCGCTGACGCCGTACACGACCTGCTTCGCGTACGCGCCGACCTTCGCCAGGAACTCGTTCGCCTCCGCGTAGAACGCCGCCTTCTCCCGCTCGACGGCTTCCGGCAGCGTCACGCCGGACAACCCCCAGAACACCGCGTACTCGAGCGCGCTTCTCGCCGCGCGGACGGACTTCCACGCCTCCGTCAGTCCGTCCGCCGCGCCGCCGACCGCGACGACCGCATCCTCCGGCCGGACGAAGCCGCCGGGCTTCGCGAGGCGCGCCGCGAGGCCGTCCGCGACCGCTCGCGCCGCGGCGTCGTCCGCCGCCAGGACGACGGTCCACGCGTGCTCGACGGCGCCGCCCGCGTCCGGCAGCGCGAGGCAGGGCGCGCCGACCGCGCGGCGCACGTCGTCCTCGGCGAGTCCCGGCACGCCGGCGAACGCAATCGCCGCGAACGCGCCGGACGCCGACGCGAAGCCCGCCGCCTTGCGCAGCTCGGGGGCGCGCTCCTTCGGCAGGCGCCCCTCCATCGCGTCCGCCGCGAGCTTCGCGATCGCCAGCGCCCGATGCTCCAGCGCCGCGGCTCTGAGCTCCTCTTCGTCGCGGCGGCGCCGCCGGACGCGCGCGCATTCCTCCACCGCTTCCGTCACGGCGCGCTGCAGCTCTTCCTCCTCGATCGGCTTCAGCACGTATTGATTCACCTGCGTCTGCAGCGCCCGGCGCGCATATTCGAAGTCGCTGAAGCCGGTCAAGACGACGATGACCGTCTCCGGCATCGCTTCCTTGATCTTCTTGGCCATCTCGAGGCCGTCCATGCCGGGCATCCGGATATCGGTAATGATGAGATCCGGCTCGAGCTCGAGCGCCCGCTCCCAGCCGTCGATGCCGTCGCGCGCGGCGCCGACGATTTCGATGCCGAGACTCGCCCAATCCAAGAAATCGAGCAGCCCTTCCCGCTCCCACCGTTCGTCCTCCACGATCAGCAGCTTGTACGTCGTCATCCCCGTTTCTCCTTCCCGAACATGATCGTCACGGCCGTCCCGATGCCCGGTCCGCTATGCATCTCGAAGCGATATTTGTCGCCGTAGTACGCCTGCAGCCGTTCCATAATATTTTTGACCGCGTAGCCGCTGCCGCTCCCGCCGGAGCGGATGCTGCGGCCTTCCCGAATGTCCCGCAGCCGGTCCTTCCGCATGCCGACGCCGTCGTCGATCACTTGATAATACAACATGTCGCCCGCGACGCCCGCTTTGATGATCAGCGTGCCGTGATCCCGCTTCGGCTCGATGCCGTGCACGAGCGCGTTCTCGACGACCGGCTGCAGCAGGTTCTTGGCGGCGGTATACGCATAGACCGATTCGTCGATTTCGTAAATGACGTCGAAGACGTCCTCGTAACGAAACTTCTGAATTTCCAAGTACGCCTTCACCATCGCGACTTCGTCTTTAATTAAGATTTCGCGGCGCCCCTTGTTCAACATCAAGCGGTAAAACTTGGCGAGCGCGTTCGAGATGTCCGCGATTTCCTTCGACTTCGCCTTGCGGGCGACCCACGAGATCGTAGCGAGCGAGTTATACAGAAAATGAGGATTCACCTGCGATTCCAACGCCCGCAGCTCGGCCTCCCGCTCCATGAGCTGGATCTTGTACACCGTCTCGACGAGCTCGTGAATGCGCCCCGTCATCAGATTAAAGCTTGAAGCGATCTGCGAAAATTCGTCGTTGCCGAACGCCGGCACGTTCGCGGTCAGCGAGCCCTCCTTCACCTGCTTCATCGCCCGCAGCAGCAGCTTCAGCCGCGACAGCAGAGCGCTGGTGATGAAGTAAACGAAGGCGCCGAGCACGAGCAGCGCGAAAAACAACACGATCGCGATCTGCCTCGCGGACTGCTGCACCGCCTCGGTGAACGCCGACACCGGGAACAGTCCGACGATGCGGAGCCCGATGCGCTCGATCGGCACTCCGATGACGATCGACGGCTCGCCGCCGATCGTGCGCACCTCGTTGAAGGCGCCCGACGGGAGCTCGCCGATGCCGAGGTCGGCGACGTTCCGCCCCGCCCCCGCCGGATCGCCGCCCGTCACGACGTTGCCCTGCCCGTCCGCCACGAATACGTTCCCGAGCTGGACGGAGCCTTGGCCGTCCAGCATGTCGAACATGACGTCCTCCTTAACGTCGATCTCGAGCACTCCTACCTCTCCGGAATAACGGAACGATTGAATGATTTCGTAATACGAGAAGACGTTCGGAATGTCTCCTCCCCTGAGCGGCACGTTCAGGTGCACGAGCTGCGGATGCAAGCCTCGCCAGCCCGTCGTCGGCCGCGAGGGACGGAACAAACCCGCGTATTCCGGCAGTCCTTCCAGCCGATCGATCCAGTAGAAGCTGTCGTACAGCTCGGGGATCGAGGCGTTGAACATGTAGATGCGCAGCGACGCGATGTACGGATTTTGGCGGAGCACGTTTTCTACGAACGGAGAAATTTCCGAGCGGTATTCCTCGTATTGGTACGATTCCCCCGTGAACGTCGTGCCGAGGAACGACTGCAGCTTGATGTCGGAGGCGATGAGCTGCGAGACGTTCTCGATCAAGCCGACCTTCTCGAGCACGCTGTCCCGCGTCTGAATCAAGTTATGCTCCATCACCTGCTGCGCTTGTTCGACCGCCGAATCCGCGAGCTGCGTGTACAAATAAACCCCCGACCCGGCCAAGGAGACGGCCAGAATACAGGAGTAAGCGATTACGAACTTCCATGTGACGCTAAGATTGCGGAACGAAAATTTGTACGGCCCCATAACGGCGCCTCCCTTCGAATCGAAGTATATCAGAAAAAACCGCCCCCATCTCGAGTAAACTGTACCCTGTTCCAGGGCTGCAGCCTACTTGCGACGGGAACGGTTCTCTCGCGTTACTTCAAGGCGAAGCGGCTGTTCTGTACGGCATTCAGCCATTCGCGGGCGATCAGTTCGTGGCCGGCGTACGTCGGATGGACGCCGTCCCAGAGCCAATACGCGGCCGGCGCTCGTTCGCAGGCCCGTTCGAACGGCTCCTGAAGCGGCAAGAAGACGGCGTCGAACCGCTCGGCGAGCTTCCGTACCGTCGATTGGTACTCGGCGAGCTTCGCCCGCCAAGCTTCCCACTTCAAGGCGGGCGCGCCGACGTTCAAGATGAACGGCTCCATCAGCACGAGGCCCGTGTGCGGCGACTTCTCCCGCGTCTCCTCCAGCACGTGCGTGTAGGCCCGCTCGAACCGGTCGGTGACGCCCTCCGGCAGCTCGTTCATAATGCGCCAAGCGTCGTTGACGCCGATCAAGACGGACAACAAATCCGGATGAATATGGAAGAAGTCCTCGTTCCATCTCGCGTACAAGTCGGAAATCCGGTTGCCGCTGATGCCGCGGTTGACGAACCGCGGCGCCTTCTCGGCGAGCTCGAAGCCGAGCTTCGCCGAGATCAGGTACGGATAGCTGTGCCCGAGGATATGGTTCTTGTCCTCGCCGCGCCCGCGGCCGCCGTCGGTGATCGAATCGCCTTGGAACAAGACGACGGTACGTTTGTCGTTAGACATGGGAAGCATCCCCCTCCGTCAAAATCACAACGCCGTGCGCCGGTACTTCGACGGCGCCGCGGCGAGTTTCGCCGGTCAGCGCGTCGGTCCAGACGCTCTCCCCCATGTCGGCGACGCTCGCCGTCTTGTTGTGATTGAGGAGGAATAAGATGCGCTTGCCGTCTTTCGTGCGAACGGTCGCTTCCAGCCCTTCCGGCGTGTCGAGAATCGGCCGGATGCCCGCCTTGTCGCACAGATTCTTCAAGAAGCCTTGCATGAACGCCTTGTCCGGCGATGTCGCGACGTACCACGCCTCGCCTTCGCCGTACTTATTGACCGTGACGGCCGGCATGCCCTTGTAGAAGTCTTCGCCGTACGTCGCGATCGCTTCGGCGCCCTCGAGGTGAATCAGGTCGCACAGGATCGATCCGTCGTATTCGCCGTTCAGCGCGCCGACCGCGCCGTTCATGACGATCTTGTTCGTCTGGCCCGGCAGCAGCGCGTCGATCTCCTCGGCCCAGATGCCGAGCACCTTGCGCAGCTCGCCCGGGTACCCGCCGCACGTGACGAGATCGATCTCGTTCACGATGCCGCTGAAGAACGTCGTGACGAACGTGCCGCCGCGATTCACGAACGCTTCGACCTTGTCGGCGAAGCCCGGCTTGATCATGTACATGACCGGCGCGATGACGAGCGAATACTTGTCGAGTGCTTCCTCGACGGAGATCATGTCCGTCTGTACATTCATATGGAACAGCGCTTCGTAATATTTATGAACTTCTTCGGGGTAGTTCAACGCCACGGACGGGCCGCTCGACAGCTCGATCGCCCAACGATTTTCCCAATCGTATACGATCGCCGCCTTCGACTCGACGCGCGCGTCGAGAATCGCGTCACCGAGAACACCAAGCTCGCGCCCGACCTCCGCGCATTCGCGGAATACGCGCGTATGCTCGTGCCCGACGTGCTCGATGACGGCGCCGTGGTATTTCTCGCACGCCCCGATCGAGCGGCGCAGCTGGAAGAACATGACCGTGTCCGCGCCGCGCGCGACCGCTTGATAACTCCAAAGACGCATGACGCCGGGACGCTTCAGCGCATTGTACGCTTGCCAGTTCTGCTGGCTAGGCGTCTGCTCCATGAGCATGAACGGTTGACCGCTCTTGAGGCCTCGCATCAGGTCGTGCGTCATTGCCGTGAAGCTTACCGGCGTATCGATCGACGGGTAGTTGTCCCACGACACGACGTCCATATGCTTCGCCCACTCGAAATAATCGAGCTCGGGGTAGAAGCCCATCAGGTTCGTGGTGACGGGCACGTTCGGGGTAACTTTCTTCAGCTCGTCGTATTCGATCTTGTAGCAATCCAATAAGCTCTCGGACTGGAAACGACGGTAATCGAGCGAGATGCCTTGGAAATTCGTCCGGTTATGGCCCCACTCCTCGCTCAGCTCGCTCGGCGGCACGATCTCGTCGAAGTCGTAAAACGTGTGGCCCCAAAAGCGCGTATTCCATGCGCGGTTGACCGCGTCCAGACTCCCGTACCGCCGCTTCAGCCAGACGCGGAACGCCGCGGCGCAGTTGTCGCAGTAGCAATAGCCGCCGTATTCGTTCGAGACGTGCCAGATGAGCAGTCCGGGGTGATCCTTGTATCGCTCCGCGAGCTTCGCCGCGAGGCGCGCAGCGTACTTGCGGTACGTCGGACTGTTCGGACAGGAATTATGTCTCCCGCCGAACTTCCGCTTGCGGCCTTGCTTGTCGACGCGCAGCACGTCCGGATATCTCTTCGCCATCCATGCCGGATGCGCGCCGGTCGCCGTCGCGAGGCAAATATAGACGCCGTCCTTGTAGAGTCGATCGATCGTCGCGTCGAGCGCGGAGAAATCGTACTCCTCCTCGGAGGGCTGAATGAGCGCCCATGAGAAGACGTTGATCGTCGCCACGTCGATGCCCGCGAGCTTGAACATGCGGGCGTCCTCCGCCCATGTCTCCGCATCCCATTGCTCGGGGTTGTAGTCGCCCCCGTACCAAATTTTCGGCAGCTTCTCGTTAATCACCTTTCCGTTCGCCTCCCTGAATCATGCACGTACGCGGCGGCGAATAGGCTTCGCCGCCGCGCATCGCGCAATTATGAAATTACAATGTAATGGTTACCGAAGTGTCGCCGGCGTTCGCCGCAACCGTCTTGCCGCCGATCGCGACGCTCCACGGCTTGCTCGAGCCTTGCGTCTCGACGCGAACCGTATTGCCGGATCTCGTCGCGCGAGCCGTCATCGCGACCTCGCCCTTCAGGTCGTACACCGTCGCCGTCGCTTCGCCGCCGTCCGCGAGCTCGAACGCATGGAACGTAATGCCGTCCGTATAGTCGTAATCCGGACGCTGATCGTCCGCTCCGACCGCGATGAGCGAGTTTTCCTTCACGAGGAACGGCAGCGACATATAGCCGTGCTTCTCCTCGCGCCACTGTCCGCCTTCGATCACCTCGCCGGTCATCCAGTTCGTCCAGCGGCCCTTCGGCACATAGTACTTCGCGATGCCCTGGTCGTTGAAGATCGGCGCCACGAGCAGCTTGTCCCCGAGCATGTACTGCCGGTCGAGGTAATGGCAGGTCGGATCCTCCGGGAACTCGAGCACCATCGCCCGCATCATCGGAATGCCCTTGTCGCGCGCTTCGACCGCATACGAGAACAGATGCGGCATTAGCTTGCTCTTCAGCTCCGTGAAGTAGCGGAGAACGTCGACCGACTCCTCGTCGAACAACCACGGCACCCGGTACGATTCGTTCCCATGGAGCCGGCTGTGGGACGAGAGCAAGCCGAACGCGACCCAACGCTTATAGATGTCGGCCGGCGCCGTCTTCTCGAAGCCGCTGATGTCGTGGCTCCAGAAGCCGAAGCCGGAGAGGCCGAGGGACAAGCCGCCGCGCAGCGATTCGGCCATCGAGTCGTAGTTCGCGGAGCAGTCGCCGCCCCAGTGTACCGGGAACATCTGACCGCCGGCCGTCGCGGAACGCGCGAACAGCATCGCTTCGCCTTTGCCGCGTCGCTCTTCGAGCACGTCGAATACAGCTTTATTATATAACTGCGTATAGTAGTTGTGCATCTTTACCGGGTCGGAGCCGTCGAAGTAGACGACGTTCTCCGTCGGAATGCGCTCGCCGAAGTCCGTCTTGAAGCAATCGACGCCCATGTCCATCAGTCGGCGCAGATGGCCTTGGTACCAAGCGACCGCGTCCGGATTCGTGAAGTCGACGAGGCCCATGCCCGCTTGCCACAGATCCCATTGCCAGACGTCGCCGTCGGTCGTCTTGACGAGGTAGCCCTTTTCCATACCTTCTTTGAAAAGGGGAGACTTCTGCGCGATATACGAGTTGATCCAAACGCAAATGCGAAGGCCGCGATCCTTCAAGCGCTTCAGCATGCCTTCCGGGTCTGGGAACATCGCCGGGTCCCACTCGAAGTCGCACCACTGATATTCCTTCATCCAGAAGCAGTCGAAGTGGAACACGTGCAGCGGAATGTTGCGCTCCGCCATCCCTTCGATGAACGAATTGACCGTATTTTCGTCATAGTCGGTCGTGAACGACGTCGTCAGCCACAGGCCGAACGACCAAGCCGGCGGCAGCGCGGGCTTGCCCGTCAGCTTCGTGTAATTGTCGAGCACGTCCTTCAGCGTGTCGCCGCCGATGACGAAATACTCGAGCGCCTCGCCCGCGACGCTGAAGCCGACCTTCGAGACGACCTCGGAGCCGACCTCGAACTCTACGCGTTCAGGGTGATTGACGAACACGCCGTATCCGTTGCTGGACAAGTAGAACGGAATGTTCTTGTAGGCTTGCTCGCTGCTCGTGCCGCCGTCTTCGTTCCAAATCTCGACCGTCTGGCCGTTCTTGACGAAGTTCGTGAACCGCTCGCCGAGACCGTAGATTTGTTCGCCGACGCCGAGGTCGAGCATCTCTCGGAAATATTGCTTTCCGTTATCGTCGATGTGGCCGACGCCGCGCGTCGCCGAGCCGGTAAGGCGCTTGCCGTTCTGCGCGAATTCCAATCCCCAGTTCGGAGCCGTCCGAATGTTGGCCGTGAGCCCGCCGGTCGTGAACGCGATGCCTTCCTCGCTTCGTTCGATTTGTACCGGGTGATTCGCCACGCTGTTGATGTGGAACGCCGGGCCGCGCTTGCGCTTCCCTTCGTGATGCGACCAGCGCACGCGGACGACGTTCGGCAGCGGGGAGCTGATCTCCGCCTTGAGCAGCGCCGCGTTCAACGTGTCGCCCTTGATGCGGACTTTCTTCGTAGCATTGTAAACGGTTACGCTGTCCTGCGTCGCGTCCACGTCCCGTACGTCGACGGGCTGTTCGATATTCACGCCTTTGCGGAGCATCCAATATCCGTTATTAAATTTCATTAGAATCCCTCCCGTTCTTCATCTATAATGATATTGTCGAACTGGAATCAAATCTGCATCAATTTTGCCCATTATTATACCGATTTTGACATTTCAGGCGGTGAAGAGCATGAATAAAGCGACATTGAAGGAAAATCGCGTCCACGGCGAGCCCGTCTACCCCGTCAGCACGTACCGATTCTCCTGCGGGCCGGAAGAGCCGCTGATGGACTTGCATTGGCACGACGAGCTGGAATTTTTGCTTCTCGTCGAAGGCGCGGCGGCGTTCCGCGTCGACACGGCGGACTTCGAGCTGCGCGCCGGCGAAGCGATGTTCGTCAATAGCGGCGAATTGCATTCCGGCCGCGTCCTCGGCGACGAACCGGTCACCTTCCTCGCCGTCGTCTTCGGCGCCGACCTGTTCGGCGACGTACGCGAGAAAGTGTACGACCGGTATATTTTCCCGTTAGTCCAGCGAAATTATGTCGTCCCTACGAAAATAAGCCTCGAGACGACGGCGGAACGCGCCATCGTCGCGTTGCTGCGCGAGCTGTTCGATGCGAACGAGTCGGGGGCGCCGATGCGCGAGCTGACGACGAAGGGGCTGCTGCATCTGTGCCTCTCGAAGCTGCTCGCGCTCGGCGGGGAAAACCGCCGCGCCGAGACGACGGACGGACGGATCGAACGTCTGAAAACCGTGATCGAATACGTCGAGGCGCGATGCGAAGAGACGATCGCGCTGCGGGATTTGGCGGCGCTGGCGGGGATGAGCGAGGCGTATTTTTGTCGGTTCTTTAAGAAAATCACGGCGAAGACGCCGGTGGAGTATGTGAATTCGGTCCGCATCCAGCGCGCGGCCGAGCTGCTGCGCCGCACCGACCGCAAAATCATGGCGATCGCGCTCGAGGTCGGCTTCAGCAATTTGAATCACTTCAACGGGGAATTCAAACGCCGCTTCGGCTGCACGCCGTCGGACTATCGCCGCCGCGCCGCCGCGGGATAGCAAGCGTAAGAAACGACCGTAACAGGAGCAAAGTCGTTCTGTGTCTGGTTTCGGCCCTTTTTTGCCGTGCCTGCGCTCCTGCGGAGGGTCTTCTCGCATTCCAGCCGCGCTGCCCTTTCTGTCCACTGCGTAGATTTCTAGTTCGTTGTCGAGGATACTTTCCCCCGAGCTTCTTTCTCATCTGGTTTCTTCTGCTCAGGAAGTGGATTTCGTTTCCCAGTGACTGTTTCCCCTGATTTCATCCCTGTACTTCATTTCAAATCCGATTTCTCTAACTCAGGTGGCCCCCTTCCCGAGCAAAGGAAATCGCATTTGAAAGAAGCGACCAAGCACACCCCAGACTCTCCCTACCGCCATAGAAACCTACCAATCGTCGAATCCAGACCATCCCTGAGCAAAGGAAATTAACTTAGAAAGAAGCGACCAAGCACACCCCAGACTCTCCCCACCACCATAGAAACCTACCAATCGTCGAATCCAGACCATCCCTGAGCAAAGGAAATCACCTTAGAAAAGAGTGCGGAAGACAAGCCCGGCCCTTTGCAGTCGAGTCTGTCTCCGCACTCTTTCTTTAGAGTCGCAATATGATTTTTCCGATGTTGACGTTGGATTCCATGCGGCGATGCGCTTCCGCGGCTTCCTCGAACGGGAAGACGGAATCGACGATCGGACGCAGCCGACCGTCGGCGAAGCGCGGCAGCGCGAAAGCGGCGAAATCCTGCGTAAGCGAGATTTTATCCGCGACGGAACGCGAGCGCAGCGTCGTGCCGATGACGTGGAGCCGGCGCGCGAGCAGCGTCCCGAGCGAGAAGCCGCCGGGGACGGCGGCGCCGCCGAGCGTGCCGATGACGATAAGGCGGCCGTCGACCGCGAGCGTCGCGAGATGATCGGCGAAGTACGGCGCCCCGACGAAGTCGAGCGCGATGTCGACGCCGGCGCCGTCCGTGCGCTCGAGCAGCCATTCGCGGAACGAGCCGCCGCGATAGTTCCACGCGGCGGCGGCGCCGAGCGACAGCGCCGCCTCGAGCTTCGCCGCCGTGCCGGCGGTGGCGTAGGACGCCGCGCCGGCTTCGCGGACGAGCTGTATGGCGGCGGTGCCGACGCCGCTTGCGGCCGCGTGCACGAGCACGCGATGCCCCGGCCGCAGTCCGCCGAGCCGCCACAGGTTAAGGTAAGCGGTCAAGAACGCTTCCGGGATCGCCGCCGCCTCCTCGAAGGAGAGCGGCTCGGGGATGGCCATCGCCATGCCTGCGGGGATGACCGCGTACTCGGCGTAGCCGCCGCCCGGCAGCAGCGCGCACACCCGGTCGCCGACCCTCCAGCCGTCGACGTCGGCGCCGACCGCCTCGACGATCCCCGCCATCTCGAGGCCGAGAATGTCCGTCACGCCCGGCGGCGGGGGGTACTTCCCCATGCGCTGGAGCAAATCCGCACGGTTGAGGGCGGTCGCCCGCACGCGCACGAGCAGCTCCCCGGCGCCCGCGGCGGGCGTCGGCCGATCGACGAGGCGGAGCGTCTCCGGTCCGCCGAACGGTTCCGCGACGATCGCTCTCATGTCGGCGCCCCCCCTTCGCCGGGCGCCACGGCGCCCAGCGCGCCGTAGACGTAGCGGATCGTATCCGCGATGACGTCTTCCGATCGCTGCGGCCCCTCGAGAAACAGCGGTTGGAAGTAATACGCCCGTTTATGGAACATCATGGACCCGAGCACCATCAGCAGCGTCGTATCGAGGCACCGGAACCGGAAGACGCCCTCCTCCCGCCCGCGCTGCAACATATCGCGCAGGGCGCTCCAGATCGGGAACGCCCGCGCTTGAATGATCGAGATGCGGGGAGAACGCATCATGATTTCCTGCTCCATGATCGTCGACAAATCCGGGTCTCTGAACACGTAAAGCATCACCTGCTCGATCAAGGTCGCTACTCCTCTCGCAGGCCGTTCGAACGCCTCTCGGAACGGCTCCATCGCCTCCTCGGCCGGGAAAAACTCGTCGAACAGCGCCTTAAACAAATTGTCCTTCCCGCCGAAATGGTACGACACGAGCGCCACGTTCGCGCCCGCCGCGTCGCATACCTGCCGCACCGTCGTGCCCTCGAAGCCTTGCTTCGCGAAGAGCGTCTTCGCCGCGAGCAAAATCTTGGTCCGGACGTCCGGCTCGTTCGCCGCCGTCATACGGCCGCCGCCCTCGGCGAGGATTTCATCCGCCGAATCGCCGCCGCCCCGGCGCTCGCCGCGAGGCAGACCGCGATCAGAACGAGGAGCGAAACCGAAACGCCCGCGACGCTAGGTCCGCCGAACAATAAATCCATCAGCCCTTCGACGGCGTACGTCGCCGGCATCGCGTCCCCGAGCGAGCGGTAGAAGTTAGAGAGCAGCTCCCGCGGCACCATCGCGCCGGAGGAGACAAGCTGCGCGGACAGCAGGATAATGTTAAACACCATGCCGCCCGGGCCGAACAGCAGCAAGAAGATTTGAGCCAAACTCATGAAGGCGAACAGGAAAAGCGTCTGGAAGCCCCACAGCTCTAGGAAGACGTTCGCCGGCGAACCGCCGAACAGCGTGACGAAGGAGACGCCGAACAGACCGACGACGATCGCCGTGCCTGCGTTGATGATCTGCCTTGCGCCGAACCGCTCCCACTTGCCGAATCGCGACGACAGCGCCATCGACGACTGCTCGAGGTTCATCGCGAGCAGCATCGAACCGACGTAAGACGCGAGCACCATCATCATCGGCACCATCTGGCTGGCGAGGCTCGCGACGGGATTCGAATAGACGACGTCGCTCTCGACCCGCGTCGTCAGCCCTTCCGCCATCGCGACCGCCTGCGCCTCCGGCAGCTGCAGCTGCACGAGCGCCGCCTTCACGCCGTTCGCGGCGGCCATCGCGTTCACCGTCGTCGTCACCTGCGACGCCGCGCCCGCCATCATGTTCTTGATCGTAACGGGATTCGACTCGTTAATGTAATAATGCAACGTCGCCCGGGACTCCGGCGCGGACGCCGCCGCGCTGAAGTCTGCAGGGATGTGCACGACCATCTGCACGTCGCGCTCGTTCAACCTCGTCTGCGCGTCCGCCAAGTCGCCGACCGCTTCGACTTGGAACGGCAGCTGCGACGCCAAAGCGTCCGCCACCGCGACGCCGAAGCCCGCGTCTTCGTTCACGACCGCCACGCGCAGTTGATCCGCGTGGTCGTTCACGCCGTCATACCCCGTCATCCAGACGACGCTGAAAATCAATTGAAACAATACCGCCGTCGCGATGCCGACTTTCGTCATCGGCAGCGCGAAGAACGCTTTAAGCACTTGCCCCATCCTAATCGCTCCTCGTAATTAAATAACCGTTTAAATCAAACGTTTGTTTAACAAACTACCAAAAAAAACCGCGGCCGTCAAGCGCCGAAGCACCGACTACCCGCGGAACATGCGAATGACATACAAGATTAATGAGCCGACGATGCTGATCACGATGCAAGTGACGATCGGGAAGTAGAACTTCACGTTCTCTCGCTCCACCGCGATATCGCCCGGCAGACGGCCGAGAAACTGCAAGTACTTCCCGCCGAACTGCCAGACGACGCCCAGCGCGATCAAGACGATTCCGCCGATGATCAATAGCTTCGCTGTCGGATTCATTTGACCGCGCCTCCTCGCTATACGTACGGATTGTGTTCCTTCTCGTACCCGATCGTCGTCCTCGGCCCGTGGCCCGGATAGACGATCGTCTCATCCGGCAGACGGAACAATCGGTCCTGGATCGAGTTGTACAGCTCCTTCGAGCTGCCGCCCCGAAGATCCGTTCGTCCGACGCCCATCTTGAACAATACGTCGCCGCAAAACGCGTGCGTCCCCCAGACGAGGCTCACGCTTCCCGGGGAATGGCCCGGCGTGTGGTACACGCGGAACGTCTCGCCGAGCAGCTTCAGCGACATGCCCTCGTCGAGGGCGTACTCCGCTGGCTCCGTGACGACGGGGCCGCCGATGTCCGGCCAGTTGAGCGAGCCGTTCAGCTTCGGATCCGTCAGCCAATCCGCCTCGGCGTCATGCAAATACACGGGGCAGCCCTTCGCCTTGCGGACCGCGTCCACCCCGCCGATATGGTCGAAGTGCGCATGCGTCAGCACGATCGCCTCGATCTCGAGCGATTCTATGCGGCGCAGCAGCGCCTCCGGTTTCTGGCCGGGATCGATGACGATTCCGGTGCCCTTAGCCGAGTCTGATAACAGGTATGCATTCGTCGACAACGGCCCCAACGCGAACGTCTCGATGCGAATCGTCATGCGCGTCGGCCCGCCTTAAAAGCTCGAGATGAGCTCGCGGAGCTCCTTCACGATCAACTGCTGATAGTCCGTGCCTTCGCCGTACCGCGCCATGATTTCCTTGCGCGTCTCCGCCAAGTTCGTCTGATAGTCCGGCGCTTCCCGGTCCGGGTTTTCCTTCTTGAACTTGACCATCGGCTCTTGCACGTACGTCGGGCGCGGTCCCCAAGTGCCGAGCACGAAGCCGCCGGTGTCGACGAAGATGACGACCGGAATCGAACGGCCGCCGAGCGTCAAGAACTGGTCCTGCACGTCCATATGTTCTTCTTGAACGAGAAATTCGACCGGCACGCCGCTGTTCTCGAGCGCCTTCAAGACGACCGGTACGTTCCGCACGACGTCGCCGCACCAATCCGCCGCGAGAATGACGCAGCGCAGATCGTCGCGGTTGTTCAAGCTTTCGAAAAATTCCTTATCGTCCTCGTCCGCCCAAGCGAACTTGTCCCCCCAGGAGAGGAACGCCTCCTGGTTCTTAGTCATCGCGTCGATGAAGCCCTGCGGGGTCAAGCCTTGCCCCAGCTTATGCGCGAGCGATTTCGTCATGGTCGTCGTCCTCCGTATTCTATCGCGAAAAATAATAACGCTCCCTTATTGTACCAAACCGAGACATGCTCCATCCACTACTCTAACGCGCCTTGCCGCGCCTCCATATGAACAATACGTACGCGGCGAGCCCCAGCGCGGCGATGACCATCGCCGGCTTCGCGTACGGACCGGCTACTTCGTCGATCGCCTCCCACCGTTCGCCGAGCGTCAGGCCGAGCCAAACGAAGAGAATCGACCAAGGAATGACGGCCAGCGTCGTCAGCAGCGTAAATCGACCGAGCGGCATGTTCGCGATGCCGGCCGGGATCGATATCGCGTGCCGAACGACCGGGATGAACCGCGCCGTGAAAATAACGCCCGTGCCGTACCGATCGAACCATCGTTCGGCGATGTCGATGTGCTTTTTCTTAATAAGTATGTACTTGCCGTACCGCTCGAGGAACGGCCTTCCGCCGTATTTCCCGATCCAGTACACGAACAGCTGCGCGACAACGCCGCCGACCGTGCCGAAGACGACCGCGCCGACGAACGAGATGCGCCCTTGCGACACCAAGTACCCGCCGTACGACAGAACGATTTCGCTCGGAATGACCTCCAGCATCAACCCGATCATTATGCCCCAGTACCCGAGCTGCTCCAGCCACGCCAACACGGACTGCACCACGTCATGCAACATCGCTTCCGCTCCTGCCTTCTTTTTCGTTGATAGAGACGATCTTCATTGTAATGTATTCCTTTCGGGAAAGGAACATGTCCCCCGCCGACATAATCAAGGACGAGTCACATACACTTGTACAAAAAAGCGGAAAGAAGGTCGGACGGATGAACTCACGAATCGTGGTAGTCCGCAAGTGGCAGCTGCTCGCGCTGGCCGTCGGCATCGGCTTGGTGACGGCGACGACCGTGCTCTGGGAACGCGGCGAGCCGGTGGCGGCGGACGCGATGCCGGTCGGCGAACGCGTCATCCATATGGTGACGGGAGAGTACAAGACGACGACGAAGGACGGCAAGGAAATCGAAGCGTACCGTTGGGATCCGGGCACCGTGTTCGTCAACAAGGGCGAGAACGTCAAGCTGAAAATTCTCGGCGTCAACGGCGAGCACCATCCGTTCGTCATCGAAGGGATGAACATCCAGGGCGTCGTGAAAAAGGGCGAGGAGACGACCGTCAGCTTCCACGCGTCCAAAGAAGGCATCTACCGGATCATCTGCTTCACGCATCCCGACAGCGTCAACAACGGACCGATGATCGGATATATCGTCGTAGACTAACGTCTCCCCTCCCTCTTGCATATGGTGGGAGGAGAGGTGATCAGTCTCATGATGAAGCATAACGAAAAGCATACCGCGCAGCTGCCTTCGCCGCGGAACATTCGGCGCGCCTGCGGCAGGGAGCTGTACCGTACGCTCAAGCGGTTAAACGTATACGTCGCTCCGGAGAAGGTGGAGGAGGCCGAGAGGCTGTATTTCAAGAAGGTCGTCGGCAACCTGCTGTGGATTTTCGAGCATCGCTCGAACAAGAAGAAGCAGGCCGAGTGGTGGGCGGAAGCGGTCGCCCCCGACATCGCGAAGCTGTGGGGCGTCGACGAGGAGTCGCTCGTCCGCGCGTTCAAGGAGGGCTTCGCGGGCGCGTAGGGGGCGGCGGCGGGGCCGCGGCGAGTCTGAGGGGTTATTCAGGAAGCCGGCAGTTCGTTGCGAACGGTCGGCGGGTCGGGCGGGTCGTCTCCCACGGGGGGCGGCTCGCTTTTTTGTTGCGGCTTCTCTTCTCCCGCTCCGCGGCAGATAAGGAACGCCGTCGGTTTCCCTATCGCCGCGCTCGCGCGTGCCCGCGCCTCTCCTCCTCCGATTTCGGCCCCGATATGCGCCAAAATGCAGTTATTTTCGTTCCTTGAAGCTTGTTCCGGGCGAATAGGAGCAAAACTTCATATATGCAGCGCGAAAGGAGCGGCGGAAGTTTCGAATATCGTAAGTTTTGCGGATATTCCGCGTTATCGCCCGTTTCCGGTGAGCCATACATGACATTTCGCGCATACTCCCCTCCCCGTCGGCAACAAAAAAAACGGTACGACCGAAAAATCCGATCGTACCGGTTCGCTTACGGCTTCTGGAACAGTTCCAGCTTCTCGCCGTTCGGGCCGTAGAAGAACGCGATTTGAATCCCGTTCAGAATGACGCGGGGCGCCGTGTCGATCATCGACACGCCCGCCGCCTGCAGCCGCGCGATCTCCGCTTCGATGTCGTCGACGGTGAAGGCGAGATGATTCACGATGCCGTCCGCGGACAGCTTGCCGTCGAACCGGCCGACGAGCTCCACCTCGACGCTCTCCTGCCCCGGGAACGTCAGGAACGCGAGCTCCACTTCGTCGTTCAACGCGACGCGGCGGTCCAGGTTCATGCCGATAATTTCCGTGTAAAACCGAATCGATTCGTCCATGTTCTTTACCATAACTCCGATGTGTTCCAACTTCTTCACAGATAACGCCCCTTCCAGTATACTAGTGCGTATTGTCTTGCCAGACGAGCCATTACATCATGATTGTACCGAAAGGGGCACCCGCTTGGAAACCTTGCTTCCGGAAACATTACTCTTCCTGATCGCCGCCGGCTTCATCGCCGCGTTCGTCGACTCGGTCGTCGGCGGCGGCGGCCTCATCTCGATGCCGGCGCTGCTGCTGGCGGGCCTCCCGCCCGGCGTCGTGCTCGGCACGAACAAGCTCGGCGGCACCGCCTCGTCCCTGACGAGCGCGGCGCAGTTTCTCCGCTCCGGCCACATCGAGAAGAAGCTTGCCTTCGCGCTGTTCCCGCTGTCGTTCGCCGGCTCGGCGCTCGGCTCGTATACGGTGACGCTGCTGCCTTCCGCCTTCCTCAAGCCGCTCGTCATCGTCCTGCTCATCGCCGTGACAATCTATACGATCTTCAAGAAAAGCTGGGGCAAGGACGCCGTCTACCGCGGGCTCACCAACGCGAAGCGCGCCCTCGTCGCGGTCGCCGCGTTCGTCATCGGCTACTACGACGGGTTCTTCGGTCCCGGCACCGGCTCCTTCCTGTTGTTCGCCTTCCTGCTGCTCGGCTTCGACTTCGTGCGCGCCGCGGGCAACGCGCGGCTGCTCAACTTCGCCAGCAACGTCGCGAGTCTCGCGACGTTCCTGTACTTCGGACTCGTCAACTTCGAGTACGGCATCCCGATGGCGCTCGCGATGATCGTCGGCGCGTATACCGGCTCGCGCTTCGCGATCAAGCGCGGCTCCGCGTTCGTGAAGCCGCTGTTCGTCGCGGTCACGTCGCTCCTCATCGGCAAGCAGCTATGGGACTTATGGCTTCCGTAAATCCGGCAGCTTGAACGTCACGAGTCCGAGGAGCGGCAGCACGCTCGCGGCGAGGAACACCGGCTTCAGACCGAACCCGTCGATGAAGGCGCCAAGGACGACGGCGCCGAGCGCCCCCATGCCGAACGCCAGGCCGACGATAAGTCCCGACGCCGTTCCGATATGGTTCGGCATCAAGAGCTGCGCATACACGACGACGACGGAGAAGCCCAACGAAAGAATAAAGCCCATCGCCATGAACACGGGGACGACGGCCGCCTGCGGCAGGTAAGGCAGCAACGCCGCGAACGGCACCGCCCCCGCCATCGAGCCGAAGATGATCCGCTTCGGCCCGAAGCGATCGGCGAGCGGACCGCCCACGAACGTGCCTGCGACGCCGAGCACGCCGAACAGAAACAACGGCAGCTGCGCCCACTCGATCGTCGTCGCGTACTGCTCCGCGTAGAAGTACTGGTAATAGTTTAAGATTGCCGTATGGTACGTTGATCGCGCGAACGTGAGCAGCACGAGCAGGCACATGCCGATCCAGACGACCTTCGCGGTCTTCCCGCCCCCCTCTTCCCGCGACGCCTCGGACTGCAGCGTGCGGTCCACGGTCTTCGCCGGCTTCGGCCGACGCAGATGCAAGTTTCCCTTATACCACCTCGACACGAACCAGGATATTACGACGGCGACCGCCGCTACGCCCATGAACCAGAACGCCGCCAGCTGCCCGAACGGGAGAAACAAATACTTCGTCATGAGCGGCTGCGTCGAGCTGCCCCCGTTGCCCCCGACCTGGTAGATCGATTGCGCGAGACCGCGGCGCTCGCCCGCCGCCAAGTAGACGACCTTCGAGCCTTCCGGATGGAACACGGCCGAGCCGAGCCCGACGAGCATGACGGCCGCGAGGAGGGCGGCGTAGTTCGGCGCGAGGGCGATGCCCCCCATGCCCAGCAGGCTCATGACCATGCCGAGCGGCAGCATGAACGGCGAAGGCTTGCGGTCGGAGTACATGCCGATGAGCGGCTGGAGAAGCGAAGAAGTGATATTCAACGCGAAAATGACGAAGCCGATCTGCGTGTACGACAAGTCGAGCGGCTTTTGCAGCGACGGCAAAATCGCGGGTACGACCGCCTGCATCGAGTCGTTCAGCATATGGATCGCGCTGACGCCCAGCACGACCGGGAACACGGTGCGCGCGGCGCCCTTGGCGAAGGTGAGATCCGGCGCCGGCTTCGCGAGCGTCGAGTCCGCCGTTTCGTTGGCGTTAGTCATGAAGTAAGCCTTCCTCTCCCTAGCTTTCTATGATCGTTCAATATCTCTCCAGTCTAGGAATCGGTCGGGAACGCGTCAAGCGTTTTTATGCTCGGCGCGGTACGCCGCCGGCGTCGTGCCGACGTGCCTGCGGAACAGCCGGCCGAAGTGCGCGCCGTTCGGCTGCCCGACGCGCTCCCCGATCCGCTGCACGGGCAAGTCCGTCCGCAGCAGCAGCGCCTTCGCCTGCTCGATCTGCAGCCGGTGCAAATAGCGCAGCGGGCTCATGCCCGTATGCCGCTTCAAGCAGCGCGCCAAATAATCGAAGTGGAAATGCAGCTCCCGCTCCATCGCCCCCGCGTCGAACGGCTCGGCCACCCGCTCCTGCAAGTAGCGGATGACGCTGTCCGCGATGCGCATCGTCCGCGCGCTCCCCTTCGCCGCCGGCTCCGGCTGCAGCCGGACGAGCAGCTCGCCGAGCTTCGCCTGCAGCCGGAGCGACGACTGCAGCGTGAGCGAGCGGTGCAGCCGCACCATCTCGTCCAGCAGCGGGACGATCGACTCCGCCGGCAGGTTCGCGCGCTTCGGCACGTACATCGTCTGCGGGACCGGCTCGAGATGGGCGTCGGTGCCCCGCTCGACCGTCCGCTGCCACGGGATGCGCTCGCGGTCCACGTATCGGATGGGCGGATCGTGGGCGAAGTGCACCCAATACACCTCCGTCTCCTCCTCGACCGCCCGGTGCCCCCAATGCGTCTTGCCGGGCTCAAGCACGATCACGTCGCCTTCCGTCATGGCGTATTCTTCGCCCTCTTCGCAAATGTAGAACGTCCCGCTCCGGACGAAAATCATATCGTATACCGCGAAATTGCGGACGAAATGCGACGTCCCCGGCGTCCATACCGCACGCCCGATCGTGATCAGCTGCGGCAGCGGCGGGAACGACAGCTCCAAGCAAAGCATTCGGGCCACGCTCCGTTCACTAGTAGAAATCGTATGGAAAATGGTCGAAATCGTTCCTATCTCCGCACGACTATAATCGCTTACATTAAGAGTGAGAATATAGTCATTTTCCCATAGGAGCTGAACATTTGCCATGAGATTTCGTCAGGTCCATCTCGACTTCCACACGTCGGAGGCCATTCGCGGCATCGGCACTCGCTTTTCCAAACAACAATTCCAGTCGATGCTGCGCAAAGGTCACGTCGATTCCATCACCGTCTTCTCCAAGTGCCACCACGGCTGGGCGTATCATCCGTCGGAAGCGAACGAAACCCATCCCGAGCTCGATTTCGACCTGCTCGGCGCGATGATCGAGGCGGCGCACGAGATCGGCGTCAATACGCCCGTCTATCTGTCCGCCGGACTCGACGAGAAGCTGGCGCGCCGCCGTCCCGAATGGCTCGTCCGCAAGAAGGACGAGAGCTTGACGTGGGCGAAGGATTTCATGACCCCGGGCTATCATGTGTTTTGTATGAATACGCCGTATTTGGACGTGCTCGTCGCGCAGATCGAAGAGGTCGCGCAGCGATACGACGCGGACGGCATCTTCCTGGACATCGTCGGCGTTCACGAGTGTTATTGTCAGTCCTGCGTCGCCTCGATTCGCGCGGAAGGCGGCGATCCTCGCGACCTCGCGGCGATGAAGCGGCTGTGGGAGCGGACGTACGCGCGGTACGCCGAAGCGACGAACGCGGCCGTATGGAAGCATAAACCGGGGCTTCCCGTGTTCCATAACGGGGGCCACATTACGAAGGGACGCCGCGACCGCGCGTTCTATAATACCCATCTCGAGCTGGAATCGCTGCCGACCGGCGGCTGGGGCTACGACCACTTCCCGTTGTCCGCTCGTTACGCGCAGACGCTCGGGATTCCGTATCTCGGCATGACCGGCAAATTCCATACGTCGTGGGGCGAATTCGGCGGCTATAAGCATCCGAACGCACTGCGGTACGAAACCGCGCTCAGCCTGGCGAACGGCGCGCGCATCTCCATCGGCGACCAGCTCCACCCGGAAGGGCTGATGGACGAAGCGACGTACGCGCTGATCGGCGCGGCGTACGCGGAGGTCGAAGCGAAGGAGCCGTGGTGCGCCGATGTCGAGAGCGTCGCGGACGTCGCCCTGCTGTCGCTCGAAGCGCAGCAATCGTACGCGCTCGGCGATCCGGAGTCGCGCCACGTCCATGCCGACGCGGGCGCCGTACGGATGCTGCTCGAGGGCAAGCTGCTGTTCGACGTCGTCGACCGCGAAGCGGATTTCGCGAAGTACAAGGTCGTCGTCCTGCCCGACGCCGTACCGGTCGACGACGATCTGATGCATCGCCTTGCGCCGTTCCTCGCCGCCGGCGGCAAGGTGCTCGCGACGGGGACGTCCGGCTTGACGCCCGCCGGCGACGCCTTCGCGCTGAAGCTCGGCGCCGCGTACGTCGAGCCGAACCCGTACGTGCCGAGCTACTTCCGCCCGGGCTTCGAGGTCGCCGGGCTGCCTTCGGCGTCCTACGTCATGTACGCGCAAGGCCAGCGCGTCGAGCTGGCGGACGGCGGGGTCGCGCACGGATCGCGGGAGAACTCGTACTTCAATCGCGACGTCTTCGCGTTCTGCTCTCATCAGCATACGCCTAGCACGCTCGAGGCCGACGGCCCCGGCATGACCGAGGGCGAACACGGCATCTACCTCGCATGGAACGTATTCGAGGACTATGCCAAGAAAGGCAGCCTCGTCCTGCGGGAGAGCGTGCTGTACGCGCTGGACCGGCTGCTGCCCAAGAAGACGCTGCGGACGAACTTGCCGGCGCAAGGCGTCGTTACGGTGCAGCGGCAATCGGCGAAGAACCGATGGGTGGCGCATCTGCTATATGCCGCGCCGGTTCGCCGCGGAACGGGCGTCGAGGTGATCGAGGACCTCGTGCCGATGCGGGACGTGGCGGTCGAGATCGCGGCGCCGGCCGGGGCGAAGGACGTCTACCTCGCGCCTAGCGGGGAGAAGCTGCCGTTCGCGCAGGAAGACGGCGTCGTTCGGACGAAAGTGCCGGAATTTACGTCGCACGCGATGGTCGTTTTGCAATTTTAGATTTGTATGAGGTCGTCCGCGCATGCGACAATAGATCCCAAGGAGGGATCCGTCGTATGTGCGGACGTTTTACGTTGACGGCCGATTGGGGCCTCGTCAGGGAATGGTTTTTCATCGAGATGGCGGAACAGATGGAGCGCATCGCTCCTCGATATAACGTAGGACCCGGGCAGGACGTGCTCGCGGTGATCGCCCATGAGGGGAAACGCCGGGCCGGCTGGCTCCGCTGGGGGCTGAAGCCGTCGTGGACCGGAGCCGACGGGAAGGCGCCCGCGCCGCTCATGAACGCGCGCGCGGAATCGCTCGCCTCGCGTCCGACGTTCAAGACGCTGCTGGCGCGCCGGCGCTGCCTCGTGCCGGCGGACGGCTTCTACGAATGGAAGAAGGCCGCGGACGGGAAGAAGCAGCCGATGCGCGTCGTCTTGACGGATCGGCCGCTCTTCTCGTTCGCGGCCCTATATGATACGTATATGGCGGAGGACGGCACGCGGCATCATTCCTGCGTCATCGTGACGACCGAGCCGAACCGGACGATGTCCGCGATTCACGATCGGATGCCGGCCATTCTTCGCCGCGAGGACGAGCCGCTCTGGCTCGATCGGTCCGTCTCGGCGCCGGACCGGCTGCTGCCGCTGCTCCGGCCGTACGACGACGCGGCGATGCGCGCCTACCCGGTGTCCGCGGCCGTCGGCAACGTCCGTTGGGACGCGCCCGCCTGCATCGAGGAGGTCGCTCCCCCGGAGCCGCCGCCTACCTTGGGAACGCTGCTGTAATCGCGTGCACGATCGTGTCGGCCATCGTCATGACGCGATGCAGCGACGTGTTCTGCAGGATCGCGTACGACTTGATGCCGTTCCCGTTCACGATGCCGGCGATGCCGTAATCGCCCACGGGCGGCAGATTGCGCCCCATCGACGCGCCCGGCAGCATCGGCACGTGCGTCACCTGGAAGCGACCGACCGACTCCGGACGGCCGAGCGCCGCGTCGATCGCGACGACCGCCTCGGCGCCCGCGGGAACCGCGGCGAGCTCCGTCATCCACGCCGGCAGCGTGTTCGCGTCGCACGGCGACGCCAGCGTGCCGATGACGCGCTCGTAGCCGGCGTTCGACAGCGCCGTGCCGACGAGCGGGCCGAGCGCGTCGCCGGTCGAGCGGTCCGTTCCGATGCACAGGAACGTGATCGGCCTTCCATTGATCTTGCCGCGCAGGTCGAGCAGCTCGCGCTTCAATCCTTCGCCGTCTACCGTGTACAATCGCTCCATGCTCGTACCTCCGTTCGCGGCTTCGTTTTCGAAGCATTTTCCTAGCAACCATGATACAATGAATCCAACCAAGACGAAAGGACGGGACCTCATGGACCTTACGAAGGCGACGCCGGAGAACGTCGATTACATGGTCGAGCAGATTAAGACGCGGCTCCGGATGGCGACGGGAGCGGCGATCAAGTCGACGCAGTTCAACGAAGAGATGTATGAGGATTTGAAAGACCTCTACGATATGGTCATGAGCAAGGAGCGGTTCAGCATCAGCGAAATCGAGGCGATCGTCTCCGAGCTCGGCAATTTGCGCAAGGGGTAACGCGCACCCGCCCGGCACGAACGGGAAATCCTCCCTCTAATTCGGCTCGGCAGCGGAGAATTGCAGCGATTAAAGGGAAAACCTCCCTCTAATTGCCTGATTTTTCCCATTTTCGGGCCATCTCATCGAAATTAGAGGGACTTTTTCCGTTTTGCATGCGCTGCCGACGGTACGCCTCTCGATTACAAAGAACGAGCCGAAGTCGAATTTCTCGACTTCGGCTCTTTTTTACACCAACGGCGGGGTCCACGGCCACAACCTCGGCTCGAGGAGACGCAGCAGGAACTGAACGTCTTCCTTCCCGAACCCATCGGGACCCGCGAAGTTCGGCAGTCGTTGCCCGCTGTTCATATACTGGAATACATGAACGAGGGACAACGGCTCTGTGCTCGTAGGCTTGATGAGCATGCGCGCATTCGCTTCAAGCTCCCATTCGGACCCATGGTCCGTCAGCGGCAGGAGCGCAATGCCGCTGCCCGTCGCGTAATTCGACCGGACGAGAATTTGTACAGCCCCGGGAGGGACCGCGACGCCTTCGGTTGGCAGCGGGAATCGATACGCCCCCGCCTTCTCCGTCACCGTGCCGATCGGGCTGCCTACTGGCGCACCGAGACTGTCCGCAAAGAGAACATCGTAACTCGCAAGACCCGTCTCGCTCCCCGCGGGACTCCACATGACCGTGCCCGCGATCCGATCCGCGCTCGGATCGATATCGAAAAATCCGAGGTTCATTGCGTGCGGCAAGCCCGGCGTCGGGGTAATCGACGGCAGATCGACGATAGCGGCCGTCGCGCTCTCCTCATAGTCGGAGTTTACCGCGTAGATGCCGATTTTCGCCGCGCCCGACGGGATTGCGATGTTGTTCGGGACGGTAACGTTGGTCGACAGCGTCTCTTTATTCCAATGTCTCAGGAAGAAATAAGAACTGACCTTCTCTTCGTTTTCGTCCAAAAAGTACAGTTGGTAGCCGTAGACGGATTGAATCTCCCCGTTCACTTGCTCCCAAGATAATCGTGCATCAAGCATAGAACCATTCTGATTCCCGTTGAAACTTACAACACTAGGCGCTTGAAGATCGGCGTTGACAACCGCCTCGACGCTCTCTCCCGACGTGTTATCGGTAATTGCAATATTTCTCCAGGCGAGTGCCTGCGGCTGACCTTCCCTACCGACAGTTATCAAGAGGTCACGGTAGAGGGATGTTACAAACGGCTCCACTAGCTCGATCTCGTAGGAACCGGTCGAACCCACTGGGATCCGTGCCATGTCAGAACCGATTTGCCCGTTCTCTAACAGCGACTGAACGATATATTCATCGACGTATGGTTCGCCCGGCGCTTTCGTCCATTGTAACGTGGCTTTGACGTTGCCCCGCATGGCGTCGGCGTCCGACAACTTCGGGTTTTCCGGGAAAAACGGCGCGTCGTACAACGGGAAGAAATCATCTTGGAACCCGCCGGGTGCAAGCATCGTTCGAAGCACCAACGTGTGCCGCCCCGGCGCGATCGCCGTGTTCATCGGGATGGCGACCTCGAGCGCGCCGGACGACGCCGTAGCGATCGCCTCCCCGATCGGCAGGCCATCTTTGTCGCCGAGGAAAACTTCGTAGCCGCTAATCCCGTATTCCATAGCCGCGCTGGACAAGTTCCAGGCTACCCTTCCCCCGATTTCGCCCGTTTCATTATCCTCGTCCAAGAACCTCAAGCCGAACGCGGCATCAGCGGTCGCCCGCACTTCCATCTCGTAAGCGAGCTGCCCGTTGCCGTCCAACAACTGGACCAGGTAATGGTCGACTGGATGCACCAACGGAAACTCGTCTACCGGAATCGTTGCGGGACTCGTGGCCGGAATCTCGCCTATCGGAGTGGAAGTTGTCCCTTCTCCGTGAAACGCTACATAGATCATCCTCAATCTTGCAACAGGCCCGACGTCGGAAGACGGTTGAATCGTCAGCGTATCGTCGGCATAATGCACCTTCGGCAGGTTCACGGGGTTGTCGACGATCGGGAACGGATGCGGCAAGGTGTATACCCCGGATGCTCCGGAGGACCCCGTTATCGTCACCTCAATCTGGATGCCGACGGCTCCGGCCGGAATAACATTTCCCGAGAAATCGATCCGATTCATCTCGAACGGCACGCCGATGTCGCCCAGAGATTCCCCCGTTGCGTTGACGTAGAAGGCTCGATATGATGACATGTCTCCCGTCCAACGCGACGCATCCCATTGCAAGCGGCCGCTCAGCTTCCCTATGTCAGGGTCGGAATCGCCTATTGAAAGGAAATCCGCCGAAAGGAACGTAAACGCGGTCGGCATCCAAGTCGGCAGCGCATACACGGTTCCTATATCCGCGTCCGCGGCGATCGGACCGAGGACCCGCTTTAACGAATGGTAACCCGACAATTCGCCGAAATAATTATGACGAAACTCCGGCGAGGTTCCGCTAGGGATATCAGTGAAGACGCAAACGCCGTCCGCCCCAGCGTAACCGAGCTGCCGCACGTTATCCATTTCGAAATACAAACTCGCATCGACGCATCCAAGCGCCGCTCCGCCTCGGTAATCGACGATTTTCGCCCGCACCTCGTAGCCGGTTTCGATCAGATCCGCCAACGGCGTCGGAGCGGTCACCCGCCAATCGCCGATCGCGTCCGGACCGATCAGGTTCGAGCTGTTGTCTCCCCATCCCAAGCCGACTCCTCCTTGGAACACGGCGAAGGAATTGTATTGGCCCGCGGCGAGATACGTAATGTCCGTCCCTGCATTCGATAGGACGACTGTCGGGTTATACCATGTTGCATTGTACGTATCGTGAGCGAGTTCTCCCTTATAATTCGTGCCGATGCCTTGTACATTTCCCAACTCGTCAAGCACGAGCGTGTGAGAAGTCCCCGTCGCTACGACATTAGGCTTTAATGCCTCCAATTCCGGCAAACGAACAGGAAACGTATAATACCAATCCGACGAGGCTTCCGAATCCGTCAGTTGGTTATCCGCATTCTCGCCCCAACCGTAGACGTGAAATTCGTCCGTAATCGCGATGCTGTGATCCGCCGATTTATCCGTATGAATGCTGCGGACGTTCGTGCCCAAGCCGGACACTTCGACGGGATATTCCGAATAGGGGTGAGCCGGATTAAGAATCGCGGATATTCCGGTACCGAGCTGCCCCCGGCTGCTATCTCCCCAGGCGTATACGACGCCTGTCACGCTCTCTTCCCGCAAAGCCAATGCATAATCGTTCCCCGCTTGGATGTCGGCGATGCCTTCCAACGGCTCCATATATCCGACTTCGACCAAGACGGGCACGTTCGTATTCCCCGTGTTTCGATTCCCCAGCTGACCGCGGTCGTTGCGCCCCCAACTATATACCTTGGTACCGGAGGTCAACGCCATGCTGAAATAAGCCCCGGCTTCCACCTTCGTGACGGTTCCCGCCTCAGGCGGTATGTAGATCGTCTTGGCGACGAACGAATCTTCGTACGTACCGTCTCCGAGCTGGCCGTAATCGTTAGCGCCCCACGTCCATACTTTTCCGTCGAATCCGAGCGCAACGGTATGACTTTCGCCGACGGCGATTTGCGCGATGCCCGTCAACGGCGTCCCGTTCAACTTCCGGACGGGAGTCGGAAGCGGTTGTTCCAGGGTATGCTCGTATTCCATATTCGTTCCCAGCGGACGCCATCCCCAGCTCCAGACCCCGCCGTTTTCGTCCAACGCGGAAGTCATGTAATACCCGGCTTCCACCTGTTTGAACCCAGGCGCATCCGAGATCTTCGCGGACGCCGACGGAACCGGTAGGAACGACTGCAGCAGCAATGCTCCCGCCAATAGACTCGAGGCCATTTTCCAAACACGTGTATGTTTCCTCATTCGAATCGCTCTCTCCCATTCTCCGAACCTAGCTGAACTACTCTATACTAGCAATAATTAACCATGGAAAATAGGAGCTGCTTCACAAAATGGAAGAAAAATTTGCGCGCTTCACTTGTTTTCGTAATACCCCCGATACCACTCCACGAAGCGGCGCAAGCCCTCCCGCAGCGGCGTGCTCGGGCGGAAGCCGACGTCGCGCTCGAGCTCCGAAATGTCCGCGTACGTCGCATACACGTCCCCGGGCTGCATCGGCGCGTACTCGACGACCGCCTTGACGCCCAGCAGCTCCTCCAGCGTCGCCACGAATTCGCCGAGCGCGACCGGCTCGTTGTTGCCGATGTTGTACACCTTATAAGGCGCATAGCTGCCGCTCGGGTTCGGATGCTCGCGGTCCCACGTCGGGTTCGGCGCCGGCACGCGGCGCATGACGCGCACGACGCCTTCGACGATATCGTCGACGTACGTGAAGTCGCGGCGCATGTCGCCGTGGTTGAACAGCCGAATCGTCTTGCCCGCGAGGATGTCGCGCGTGAACGAGAAATACGCCATATCCGGGCGCCCCCAAGGGCCGTAGACGGTGAAGAACCGTAGCCCCGTCGTCGGCAAGCCGAACAAGTGGCTGTACGTATGCGCCATCAGCTCGTTAGACTTCTTCGTCGCGGCGTACAAGCTCACCGGATGATCGACCGGGTCCGTCGTGCGGAACGGCATCGTCACGTTGGCTCCGTATACCGAGCTAGACGAAGCATAGACGAGATGCTTCACCCCGCGGTGCCGGCACGCCTCGAGCATGTTGGCGAAGCCGACCAGATTGGAGGCCACGTATTTGTCCGGACGCTCCAGACTGTACCGAACGCCCGCCTGCGCGCCGAGATGAACGACATAATCGAACGCGTCGTCTTGGAACAGCCGATCCACGACCTCCTTGTCCGCGAACGAGCCCTCGACGAACGAGAACCGATCCGTTGCGCCCAGCCGCTCCAGCCGCGAGCGCTTCAGCCCTACGTCATAATAATCGTTCAAGTCGTCGATGCCGATCACGCGAACCCCTTCCCGCAGCAGCCTCTCCGCCGTATGGTATCCGATAAACCCGGCCGCGCCGGTAATAAGCACCGTCTCCATCTGTTCCTCCTGACTTACGACCCGGACCGCTAAGACGGGGCGCCTTTGTTTTTTCGATGAAATCATCATATCATGGGAAGCAATAAGCTGAAACCGAGGTGTTTACAGTGACGACGACGGAGAAGCTGCCGGAAGCGTTCATATCGAAAATGGAAACCCTTCTCGGCCCCGAAGCCGCAGCGCTCTTCGCAAGCTACGAAGAGCCGAAGGCCGTCGGACTGCGGACGAATCCGCTGAAGACGGATCCCGAGACGCTCGCGCGGGCGCTGCCGTTCGAGACGACGCCCGTGCCGTGGTGCGAGACGGGGCTGTCCTGCGACGCGGAGACGGCCGCGGCCGCGGCGCCGGGTAAGCACCCGTACCATGCGGCGGGGCTGTACTATATGCAGGAGCCGAGCGCGATGTATCCGGCGGCGCAGCTCGGCGCGGAGCCGGGCGAACGCGTGCTCGACCTATGCGCCGCCCCCGGCGGCAAGACGACGCATCTCGGCGGCGCGATGGCGGGACGCGGACTGCTCGTCGCGAACGAATACGAAGCGAAGCGAGCCAAGGCGTTATCGGAAAACGTCGAACGGCTCGGCCTGACGAACTGCCTCGTGCTGAACGAAACGCCGGAGCGGCTCGCGGCGCGGCTGCCGGGCTTCTTCGACCGCATCTTGGTCGACGCGCCCTGCTCCGGCGAAGGGATGTTCCGCAAGGATCCGGAGGCGGCTTCGTATTGGAGCGAGGCGCATGTCGCCGCTTGCGCGCGCACGCAAGGAGCGGTGCTCGACGCCGCGTTTGCCATGCTGAAGGAAGGCGGCACGCTCGTCTACTCGACCTGCACGTTCTCCCCCGAGGAGAACGAGCGGGCGATCGAGGCGCTGCTGTCGCGCTTCCCGGACCTAGAGCCGCTGCCGCTGCCGCACGCGTTCGGCGTCTCGGCCGGCGTGCCCGCGTGGTCCGCGACCGGCGACGAGCGGCTCGCGCGGACGGCGCGGCTGTGGCCGCATCGCGTGCGGGGCGAGGGACACTTCGCCGCGAAGCTCGTCAAGCGCGGCGAGGCGCCGCCGGCCGCAGCCCCGGCGAAGAAAAGCGCCGCCGGCAGCGGCCCTTCGCGGCAGCAGCTCGCGCTGTACCGCGCCTTCGAAGCGCAGGCGCTCGCCGGGACGATCGACGGCGACTTCCTGCTGTTAGGCGCCCAGCTGTACCGGCTGCCGGACGAATGTCCCGCGCTCGCCGGCCTGCGCGTCGTGCGGCCGGGGCTCCATCTCGGCGAGCTGAAGAAGGACCGGTTCGAGCCGAACCACGCGCTGGCGCTCGCCCTGCCGGCGGAGCGGTTCCGGCACCGGTACGAGCTCCGGGACGCCGGCGAACGCGCCGTCGACGCGTATTTGCGCGGCGAGACGCTGCCGAGCGACGGCGACCGGGGCTGGCTCGCCGTCACATATGACGGCTACCCCCTCGGCTGGGGCAAGGAATCCAAGGGGACGATAAAAAATTTCTACCCGAAGGGGCTTCGACGCATAGGAGCATTATAAGGAGCGAAGGAGGCGTTACGGCGAATGGTGAAATTAAGCGTGCTGGATCAATCGCACATCGGGGAAGGCCGGACCGCGAGAGACGCGCTCGACGAGACGACGCGGCTCGCGCAGGCGGCCGAACGGTTCGGATATACGCGGTTCTGGGTATCGGAGCATCACGGCATGCCGATGCTCGCCCATTCGAGCCCGGAGGTGCTGCTGGCGCATCTCGGCGCCCATACATCGCGCATTCGCCTCGGCTCGGGCGGCGTCATGCTGCCGCACTACAGCGCTTATAAGGTCGCGGAAAACTTCCGCCTGCTCGAAGCGCTCCACCCGGGCCGCATCGACGTCGGCCTCGGCCGCGCGCCCGGCGGCATGCCGATCGCGTCGCGGGCGCTGCAGCAGGACAAGCGCGTCGACATCGACCGCTATCCGGAGCAGGTCGCCGACTTGATCGGCTATTTGCACGACGCGCTCCCGACGGATCATCCGTTCGCTCGGCTCGCCGCGATGCCCGCGATCCCGACGGCCCCCGACGTCTGGCTGCTCGGCTCGAGCGACGAAAGCGCCCGGATCGCCGCGCGGCAAGGGCTCGCGTTCGGCTTCGCGCAGTTTTTCGGCGTGACGGAGGGCGAACGCGCCATGCGGCTGTACCGCGAGGCGTTCCGGCCGTCCGCATACCTGAAGGAGCCGATGTCGCTCGCCGCGGTGCTCGTCATCTGCGCCGAAACGGACGAGGAGGCGAACCGGCTCGCGTTCAGCTCCGACCTCTTGTTCCTCAAGCTTGAGCTCGGGCAAGAGCTTCGGGAGCTGCCGTCCGTCGCGACGGCGGAGGATTACCCGTACACGGAGTACGACCTGCAGCGCATCCGGTACGGCCGCCAGCGCCGGTTCGTCGGCACGCCCGAGCGAGTGAAGGCGGAGCTGCTCGCCGCCGGGGAACGGTACGGGACCGACGAGTTCATGATCGTCACGCCCGTGCACGACGAGAATGCCCGCATCCGCTCGTACGAGCTGCTGGCCGACGCGTTCGGCGTTCGGACGTAACGGAGAAGGCCCCTCGTCCGCGCGTTCCCGCCGCGAATGAGGGGCCTGATTTCTATTTGTTCGGCGGAACCTAAGCCGCGCTCCGTTTCCTCAGCCTAACGCCTGCACAAGTACAGCTATTCACCCTACTATTTCCTCGTAACCATGCTTTACATGCAAATCTGCATTTATTTTCCTCTGTCAAGAAGCAATCAGCCATATTACCTGTACCTGTGCAGGCATTCGTCCGTTACATGCATTTTCGCGCCAAAATACCTGCAGCTTTACATCCACGCAAGGTCCCCTGGGTGCTTTCTTCGCGCTCTTTCTCACCTGATTCCTTTAGGTCAGGATACCCCGCCACTCTCATGCCCCCGCAGGCTTTTCTAACCTGATTCCTCTTGCTCAGGCAGCTCCCCCCGCTCGCCCCTGAGCAGAGGAAATCAGCTTAGAAAGGAGACGCCGGCTGTTGCTCCCTCCCCCGCCCCTGAGCAGAGGAAACCAGCTTAGAAAAGAAGCCGCCGACTGCTGCTCCCTCCCCCGTCCCTGAGCAGAGGAAATCAGCTTAGAAAAGAGCGCGGCTACTCCTCCTTCCCCCGGCCTGAGCAGAGGAAACCCCAGCTTAATAAGGAGCAGCCGCCGGAGACGACCCCCGCCTACGGATCGCGAGCGCCAGCCAGAGCGATGCGCCCGCGGTCGCGAGCGTAACCGCGAAGCTGCCCTCCAAGCCGAAGGCGCCGCCGGACACGAAGTCGTTCAGCGACTCGACCCGCAAGATCGAAGGCGTCTCCACGCCGGACACCGCCATGCCGAGCACGTCGCCCTGCACGAAGTTCCATGTCATGTGGGCGCCGATCGGCGCCCACAGCCCGCCGCTCCACTCGCGGAGCAGTGCCAGCATAACGCCGGCGAGCACCAGGTTGAGCATGGGGAACGCGTTCGACAGGACGGCCGGGTTGTTCATATGGAACAACGCGAACAGCGCCGACGACACCAACGCGGCTGCGGCGACGCCGCCCGACCGGCGGACGACCCCGTATACGTAACCTCGGCTGAACACCTCTTCCCCGACGGCGACGGAAGCGAACAGGACGACGTCGAACAGCAGCGCGACGGCGACGTCGGATGTCAGCGCGGCGTCGACGATGACGATGCCGCCCGCGATCCATGCGATCAGGAACGCCAGCACGATCAAGAGCGCGCCTAGCGCCAACCCGAGCAGCAGCTTAGGCAGCCAATCGCGCTGCCTCCACCCGAGCGTCCACGTCCGCTCCCGCTCCATGGCGTAATACAAAATCGCCGCCGCCGCGACGCCGCTCGCGGCGCTCAAGGCGAAGGAGGCGGTTCGGAGCCACGGATTCGACTGCAGCAGCTCCGTAATGCTTTCGGGCGACACGTTCCCGCCGCTTCGCGCCGCGTCCATCACAGCGGCGACGAAACCGACCCCACCGCTGACGACGAGATTGAGGACAAGAAACAAAACCGTAGCGAGCAGCACTTTGCCCGTTGTTTTCCACATCGAAGAAAACCCCCGTTAGATATCGATTAGGTTTCCTAATCATACCAAACGGGGGCTTCGAATTCACTCCGGCGCGTCCAGCTTCTCCGGCCGGACGCGCACCGTCTCGACCTCGGAGACGGCGATTTCGATTTCGTCGTCATCGCCGCCGACGATCGTGCCTTCGCCGAAGCCGTCGATCTCGACGCGCCGGCCCGGAATGACGTCTTGCGGATCCATTCGCTCCACCCTCCAACTTTTCCCTTAGCATCTCGCGAAGGAGGGCGGTTCATGCATGCCGCTTACCGGTTGTCGCGATATCCCATCGACGCGAGGAACGCGGCGAACGCCGCCTGTCCCTTCTCGTCTTGCTTATATACCCCCGCATCCGTCAAGACGCGAAGGAAGATGCCGCCGACCTCGTCCTGCAGCAGCCGCTCCGCGTCCGAGGCGGACAGCGCCGTTCCGTGCGCGGCGAGCAGCCGGTCGATCCAAGCCGTATGCTTGTGCAGCGCATGATCGGCATCCGCCCGCCAAGCATCGTCGGAGGACTGCCCCGTAAGCAGCGCGGCGATCGCTTCGAGCTCCTCCTTCAAGCGGCCCGGCAGCACCGCGAGCCCCATAACCTCGATCAGGCCGATGTTTTCCTTCTTCACGTGGTGCAGCTCGCGATGCGGGTGGAAGAGGCCTTCCGGATGCTCTTCGGTCGTGCGGTTGTTGCGCAGCACGAGGTCGAGCTCGTATTCGCCGTTCGGCGTCAGCCGCGCGATCGGCGTAATCGTATTGTGCGGCGTCTCGCCGGTGAAGGCGCGCACCTCTGCCGACTCGTCGCTGTACGCCCGCCATGCGGCGAGCATCGCCACGGCCGCCTTGCGCAGCTGCACCCGGTTGAACGAGACGAGCCGCACGACGGACATCGGCCACTTCACGATGCCGGCCCGCACGTCCGGCAGCTCCGGATGCGCGAACGTCCGCGCGATCGGCGCCTTCTCCTCGGGGAACGCATGGCGCCCGCCCTGGAAGTGGTCGTGATTCAAGATCGATCCGCCGACGATCGGCAAATCCGCGTTCGAGCCGATGAAGTAATGCGGGAACTGGTCGAGGAAGTCGAGCAGCCGATCGAACGTCCGATCCGAAATTTGCATGGGCACATGACCGCTATGGAAAATGATGCTGTGCTCGTTGTAATACACGTACGGCGAATATTGGAAAAACCAATCTTCCCCGTCCAGCTTCAGCGGGATGACGCGCAGATTTTGCCGGGCCGGGTGATTCAGCCGCCCTGCGTAGCCGACGTTGTCCGCGCACAGGAGACATTTCGGATACGCGACCGACGGCGCGTTTTTCAGAAGCGCGATTTCCCGCGGGTCCTTCTCCGGCTTGGACAGGTTCACCGTAATTTCGAGCTCGCCGAAGTCCGTCGGCGTCCGCCAGTACAGATTGCGGCGGATACGGTCCATCCGAATGTACGCCGCGTCGATCGACATCGCGTAGAAGCGGTCGGTCGCCGCCTGCACCCCGCCGCTGCCGGCGATGCTCCGGAACTCCCGCACGACCTCGGACGGCCGCGGCATCAGGCAGCCCATAAGCCGCGTATCGAACAGGTCTCGATGCGTCAGCGTGTTCTCCTCGAGGATGCCTGACTCGGCCGCGTAATCGAGCAGCCGTTCGAGCGGCTCGACGGGCGAGTCGAGGGCCGGATCCGGCGCGGCGCCGGCGTACGGCTCGGCCAGACGGAGCAGCTCGAGCATCGCGTTGCGCGAATACGCGAGGTCGAGCGGCTCGATGAGCCGCTTCTGCAGCGCGTACTGCAGCAGCCGCTCGACCTCGTAGGCGGCGTCGACCCCGCCGCGCGTCTCCGCCGTCATGACGGCTCGCTCCCGTCGCCGTAGCCGTTCGGATGTGCCTGATGCCAGCTCCACGCGCTCGCGATGATGTCCTCTAACGCCGCGCGCTTCGGCTGCCAGCCGAGCTCCGCGCTGGTAGCGGCCGACGAAGCGACGAGAATGGCCGGATCGCCCGCGCGGCGCGGCTCGACCTTCGCCGGGATCGGATGGCCGGTGACGCGGCGCGCGACCTCGACGACCTCGCGCACCGAATAGCCGCGGCCGTTGCCGAGATTGTACACGCCGCTTTCGCCGCCCTCGCGCAGCTTCTTCACCGCGAGCACATGCGCGTCGGCGAGATCCTGCACATGGATGTAATCGCGAATGCACGTGCCGTCCGGCGTCGGGTAGTCGTCGCCGAACATCGAGATCGCTTCGCGCTGCCCGAGCGCGACCTGCAGCACGACCGGCACGAGATGCGTCTCGGGCTTGTGGTCTTCGCCGATCTTGCCGCTCTCGTGCGCGCCCGCCGCGTTGAAGTACCGCAGCGACACGTACTTGATGCCGTGCGCCGTGTCGAACCAGCGCATCATGCGCTCCATCGCGAGCTTCGTCTCGCCGTACGCGTTCGTCGGCTCCGTCCGGTCGCTCTCTTCGATCGGCACCCGCTCCGGATTGCCGTACGTCGCCGCCGTCGACGAGAAGACGATACGCTTCACGCCGGCTTCCTGCATCCGCTCCAGCAAACATAAAGTACCATACACATTGTTATGGTAATATTTGCCCGGATTCGTCATGCTCTCGCCGACGAGCGAATTCGCGGCGAAGTGGATGACGGCGTCGATGTCGTTTTCCGCGAACACCTTCTTCATGGCCGCCTCGTCGCGCAGATCGCAGACGTACAGCTTGCCTCCGAGCACCGCTTCCTTGTGGCCCGTCTCCAGGCTGTCGACGACGACGACGTCCTCGCCGAGCGCCAGCAGCTCCGCTACCGTATGCGAGCCGATATACCCGGCTCCTCCCGTTACTAAGACCGCCATGCTTTCACCCCGTCTCCGATATCCGCGACGTAGAACGCCGCCGCGAGCCCCGTACGCTCCGTATAGTTTTTGCCGACCTGCGCTTTGAACTTCTCGATCGCATCCTCATGCACGAGCGACACCGTGCAGCCGCCGAAGCCGGCGCCCGTCATGCGGGAGCCGAGCGTGCCGTCGATGGCGCGCGCTTCTTCCACGAGCACGTCGAGCTCCTTGCAGCTGACCTCGTACAGGTCGCGCAAACTTTCGTGCGAGCCGTTCATCAGCGCGCCGAAGCCGATCAGATCGTCTTCGCGCAGCGCGGCCACCGCCCGCTTCACGCGGTCGATCTCTTCGACGACGTGGCGCGCCCGCTTGCGCACTTCCGCGTCGACGATCGCGTCCTCGTTCGCTTCGAATTGTTCGAGCGACAGCTCGCCTAGCAGCTTGAGCCCCGGGATGCGCGACTGCAGCGCCTGCACCGCTTGCTCGCATTGCGAACGGCGCGTGTTGTACTCGGAGTCGACGAGCCCCCGGCGCTTGTTCGTGTTCGAGATGACGAGCTTGTAAGCGCCGCTGTTGAACGGCACGAGGTCGTATTCGAGCGTGTCGCACATGAGCAGGATCGCGTGATCCTTCTTGCCGTTCGCGACGGCGAACTGGTCCATGATGCCGCAGTTGACGCCGACGAATTTGTTTTCGACCTTCTGGGCGAGCAGCGCGAGCTTCACGGTGTCGATCGGGTCGACGCCTTCCATCGCCATCAGGCCGAAGCCGGTCACGACTTCGATCGACGCCGAGGAGGAGAGGCCCGCCCCGTTCGGGATCGCCCCGGAGAACAGGACGTCGTAGCCGCGGGAGAACGATAAGCCTTCTTGCTGCAGGAACGCCGCCATCCCCTTCGGATAGTTCATCCAGTCGTCCGCTTCGTCATAGACCAACTCGTCTATGGAAAAATGTTTCACCGATCCCGGGAAATTCGTCGACGCAAGGCCGAGCGAGCGATCGCCGCGAGGCCTTGCGAGCATCGCGGTGCCGAACGTGAGCGCCGCCGGGAACACATACCCGCCGTTATAGTCCGTATGCTCGCCGATCAGATTGACGCGCCCCGGCGCGTGAAAGCCTTGGATGCCTTCCTCCGGTCCGCCGAACAGACGCAGAAACTCTTCTTTCAATTGCTGGAAATCCGCCATGGGAAGATCCGTCCTTTGCTTCGGTTTTGGTTTCTCTTATCCTCAGTATAAGAAACTTCTTCGCCCCGCGCCATGGAGCGATGTTATCGTCGTATGGAATAATGTGATATGATCGTTGGAAAAGGAGGCCGCCCCTCATGACGCAGACGCAGAAGCCGAAGCCCACGTACGCCGTCGTGTCCCATCCGGACCCCGACGCGGCGAACCGTTCGCTCCAGGTGCTGTTCACCGGCAGAAGTCAGACGAAGCCGGGCCACCGGCTCGGGCCGAAGGTGTTCGATCATTTCCTGATTCATTACGTGGAAAGCGGGAGAGGGGTATATACGGCCGAAGGCCGGGAGTATGCGTTGGGGGCCGGAGACAGCTTCGTCATCTACCCGGAGGCGCTCGTCAGCTACGCCGCCGACGAGGAGGAGCCGTGGCAATATCGCTGGATCGCGTTCAAGGGCGAAGAGGCGGAGCGGCTCGTCGCGGCTGGCGGCGTGTCGCCGGAGACGCCGATGGCGCGAACGCGCGAAGGCGCGCGCGCGGCGAAGTGGTTCGAACGGGTCATGAAGACGTTCCGGGACAAGGAGGCCGGCGCCCACCTGCGCGCGAACGGCTGCCTGCAGCTGCTGCTCGCGGAGTACGCGGACGCGAGGCGCGCGGGCGAGGCGGCGGACGCCGCCGCGAAGGGCGCCGACGACGACGGGCCCGCCGCGGCGTTGACGCGGCAGGCGATCCACTACATGACGACGCAGTACGCCGAGCCGATCACGATCGAGCTGATGGCGGAGAGCCTCGGGTACAACCGCGCCTACTTGTCGCGCGTCTTCCGCGAGCGCACCGGAGCGACGCCCGTCGCGTTCCTCGTCCGGCTCCGGCTCGACCGCGCCCGGCGGCTCTTGCGCGAGCGGCCCCTGCTGACGGTCGAGCAGGTGGCGTCGTCCGTCGGCTTCGCGGACGCGCTCTACTTCTCGAAACAGTTCCGCCGCGCGTACGGGCAATCTCCGACCGAGTACCGGCGGTCGGTCAAGCAGTACTAAGGCAGCTCGAAACGGAGCAGCCGGTCGTCCGTCGGCCCGGGCGTCCCGCGGCCGTCGGTGTTGTTCGTCAGGACGTAGGCGTAGCCGTCCCGCACGGCGACGTCGCGCAGCCGGCCGTAGCCCCGGGCGACCCCGTCGAGCGGTTCGCCCGAGGGCGTCGGCCGCGCCGGGTCGAAGCGCAGCAGCGCTTCGCCGCGCAGCGTCGCGACGAGCAGCGCGCCGTTCTCGGCGACGGCGATGCCCGACGGCGCGATCGCCGGCGGCTCGCCGGAATGGTACAACGGCGGGATCATGCCGTTCTTCTCCCTATCGCCGTAGACGTCCGGCCAGCCGTAATTGCCGCCCGCCTCGATAAGGTTGATCTCGTCGTGGCCGCCGGGGTCGCCGGACGGGCCGTGCTCCGAGGCGTACATGACGCCTTCCGCGGTCCACGCGACGCCTTGTACGTTGCGGTGCCCGTACGAGTACACGTAGGACCCCGGGAACGGATTGTCCGCGGGCACGCCGCCGTCCGTCGTCAGACGCAAGATCTTCCCCGCGAGGCTATTAAGGTCCTGTGCGAGCGCTTCTTCGCCCGCGTCGCCGGTCGTCGCGTACAGATGCCCGTCCGGTCCGATCGCGAGCCGCCCGCCGTCGTGGATGCGCGAACCTGGGATGCCCGAGAGCAGCTCCCCCTTCTCGACCCACGCCTCCTCCTGCTCCTCCAGCGCGACGATCCGGTTCCGCATCCGTCCGTTCGCTTCGTACGTATGGTACGCGAACGCCGTCTTCGTTTCGGCGAAATCCGGCGCGAGCGCGAAGCCGAGGAAGCCCGATTCGCCGCTCGCGGCGACGCCCGGCTTCACGACGACCGGCTTGCGTACCATGCTGCCGTCCGAGCCGATCCGCACGACGCTTCCTTCCCGCTCGCTGACGAGCATCGTCTCGCCGTCGAACGCGATCGCCCACGGCGTCCGCAGCTTCTCGGCGAGCACGGCGTAAGGCGCGTCGCCCTCCTCCGCGGGCGGCTCGGACGGCGTCTCGACCGCCTGCTCCGCCGGCGCCGTCGCCGCCGGCGGCGCGGTCGCTCCCGGCTCCTCCCGCGCGAAGCAGCCGCCCGCGAGGCCGGCCGCCGCGAGCAGGGCGAGCATTTTCCAAACGAACATCAAATCATCCCCCCTTGGCATTACTTCCATCCTCTCCCATTCCGGCGGACGAGTCAATATGCGAAAAAGGCGACCCCCGGACGGCCGGGAGTCACCTTGCGCCGCTCTGTTCCTTGATCAACCGCTTGATCTCGTGAAGCTCCTTGATCATCTTCTTATACGTCAAGTACCCGACGAACGACTTCGCCGCGAAAAACAGCACCGCCGCCGTCCCGACCAGCAAATAATTGCCCTTCGCCCAATCGACAATCCCGTTGATTCGGTCCATTGGTTCGTTACTCCGCTCTCTTAAGGTTACCTCTAAGATGCGCGGAGCGTTTTCCAAATATACCTAAATTGTTATTTCACCGCGACCTTGCGCTCCACCGCGCCGACGAAGCGGCGCAGCGCCTCCTCGAGAATCGACCGCGGGCATGCGCAGTTGATGCGTACGTACCCGACGCCCTCATCGCCGTAAGACGAGCCTTCGTTAAAGGCGACCTTCGCCTCCGCGTTCATGAACTGCGACATGCCTTTCGCGTTCAGCCCGAGCTCGCGCGCGTCGACCCACAGCAAGTACGTGCCCTCCGGCGGCATGACCTTCAGCATCGGCGCCCGCTCCCGCAGCGCGGCGATCGCGTAATCGACGTTGCCCTTAATGTACGGCAGCAGCTGATCGAGCCACTCGTCGCCTTCGTTGTACGCCGCGATCGTCGCGAAGTGGGCGAAATGGTTTTGCATATGAATCGAAAGCTTCTTCATTTGGGTATTCAGCTTCGCGCGCTTCGCCGGATCGTTCGTGACGATGAACGACGACCCGATGCCCGGCAGATTGAACGTCTTCGTCGGCGCGAGCAGCGAGAGGGACGTGGCGGCCGCCTCCTCGCCGACCGTCGCATACGGCGTATAAGCGTTCGGCGCGAAAACGAGATCCCCGTGGATTTCGTCGGACACGACGGTGACGTCGTATTGCGCGGCGAGCGCGGCAAGCTTCGTCAGCTCCTCGCGCGTCCAGACGCGTCCGCCCGGATTGTGCGGATTGCACAGCAGCAGCAGCTTGGCGCCGGAACGCATATGCTCCTCCAGGCTTTCGAAGTCCATCTCGTACAGGCCCGTCGCTTCGGAAATCTTGAGCGCGTTCTTCAGCACCTGGCGCCCGTTCGAGCGGATGACGTCGTAAAACGGATAATACACGGGCGCTTGCAGGATGACGCCGGCCCCCGGCTCGGAGAACAGATCGACCGCCAGCGACAAGCTCGTCACGACGCTCGGGCTCGCCACGATCGATTCCTTCGCGATGTCCCAGTTGTGCCGGCGGCGGTACCAGCCTTGGATCGCCTCGATCCATTCGTCGGTCCGGATCGTGTAGCCGTAGATGCCGGCCTGCGCGCGCTCCGTCATCGCGTCGACGATCGGCTTCGCCGTGACGAAGTCCATATCCGCCACCCATAACGGCAGCACGTCCTCGCCGCCGAACAGCGTCGTCAATTGGTCCCATTTATAAGAGGCGGTGCCTCTTCGGTCATGCAATCGGTCGAAATCGTATTTCATCGCGGGCGTCCACCCTTTCCTTGGCATTTCTTCGATTGTAACAAATATCCCCCGAGCCTGTCGAAGACTCGAGGGATTCGCGCTTTATTATTGGAAAACGGCCGTCCCCGTCGCATCGTCCCACGACTTCGCGAGGCCGAACGCTTCCGCGACGAAGCTGAGCGGAATGTACGTCCTGCCGTTCGCCGAGAACGGCGCCGCCTCCAGCGCGACCGTCTCGCCGTTCTTCCGCGCCGACTTGCTGCCGAGCGCGAGCGTCACGGACAGCTTCTTCGCGTCGTCCGTCAGCGTGATGGACCGTTCTGCGGCGTTCCAGACCGTCTTCGCCTGCAGCGCGTCCGCGATTTGCTTGATCGGCACGAACATGCGGCCGTTCTCGATCTTCGGCTGCGCATCGAAGTCGAGGCGCTTGCCCTTCAGCGTTACGAGCGCGTCGCCGACCGTCGCCTTCACCCGCTGCGTCGTCGCGAGCTTCCCGTCGGCGCCGTACGCCTTCACCTCGATCGTTATGGCTTGCCCGCGGTACGGCGCGAAATCGTGCGCGATCGTCCAAGGCGCCGCGGTCGCCGTGCCGATCGTCTTGCCTTGAAACGCGTATTCGACCTTGCCGAGCATCGGCTCGACCGTCTGCACGTAAGCGCTCAGCTCTACGACGCGCGGCGGCAGTCCCGCTTCGGCGGCGTCGATATACGCCTTCTCGCTCTCTTGCCCGATCGTATCGAGGTAAAAGGGATGCTGGATCGCCTGTTTATACGCGTTCAGCAGCGCATCGTTCGCGGACAGCATGAAGTGCTTCTCGCGCGCCGCCTCCGTCTTCGTCGCGTCGAACCAGAAGACGGCCTTCACGCCGGGATACAACATCGGCAGCGTCGCGTAGAACTCCTTCGTCCGGTATGCGGCCCACGCCTCCACCAGTCGGTCTTCCTCCGGGTAGATGTACGATATCGCGCCTTCCGAAATGAACAGCGGCTTCTTCTTCGCGTACAAGTCGTAGATGTGTTCGAACTTCTGCAAGTGATTCGAACGGTCCACGCCCGCCTTGAGCGGATCGAGCGCCGGGTTATAGATGCTGTACAAGCTGACGCCGATCCAATCGACGTACGCGTCCCCCGGGTAGTATTGCGTTATCGTGTCGACCGGAATGTCGTTCGGCGACCACGCCATCACGACGTTGTCCGGCGCTTCCTCGTGGAAGACGTCGGCGACGAGCCGGAACTTCTCGATGTACGCCGCCGGATCGCCGGACCACGGCACCCAATTGCCGTTCATCTCGTTGGCGAAGCGCAGGAAGATCGGCACGCCGGATTCGCCCGCCGCCCGCGCGTACTCGCGGATATAGGCGCCGTCCGTCACCTCGGCGAGGCCGTTCATCGGCTGCAGCGCGATCTGCAGCGCGGTGCCGTGCTCCTTCGCCTCCTCGACGTGGGCGGACAGCTCGTCGAACGACCGTCCCCAGGTCGTATACAGCATATACGCGGCGTGCTTGCGCCCGGTCAGCTCCGGGAACTTGTCCGTATAGAAGTACTTCCAATGCTTCGTATCGTGCGCCTTCGGGTCCGATTCCGCGTACGCGCCGAGATACGCGCCTACGCTCGGCTCGAACAAGGCGCCGCGTTCGTATGTATCGGCGAGCGCCTGCGGTTCGACGGCCGCGAACAGCCTCACGACGCTGCGCACGTAATCCGCCCGCCGTTTGGATGCAGCCGTCTCCGCCGCCTTGCCCGCGGCGCTCCAATTCGCCGACTCGTTGTCCCATGCCGCGGCCGCGAGATCGTATTGTTTTAAACTCGCGTAGTTTTGGCCGATCCGCCTGTAGATGTTCGCCGCGTTCGTGTAATCCTTGTCCGCGACCAGCGTCGGAATCATGCCGTTCAGCTTCGCGATCGCCGCCGCGTAATCGCCCTTCGCTTCCGCTTCGACCGCTTGCTTGTTCAGTCCCCAAATATTGACGGCGCTCGCCGTCGGCCCCGCCGCGCCTGTCGCGAGCAGCGCCGCGACGAGCGCCGTCGCGATCGTTTTCCCGAAATGCATGACGTTCCCCCTGTTTGACCTCGTTCTCGTCTCCAGAAGGTATTATAGCACGGGCCTTACGTCCCGGCTGCGGATTTTCGGGCGCGCCAATGCTCAAGCGCGAGCGAGATGTGGTACATGTACAGCGATGCGCCCGCGCCGATCGCGAGGAACGTCCCGAGATCGCTGGACGTGTGCACCTGAAGCCCGTTCAGCACGGTGGCGAGGTAGGCGTACATCGCCGCCGCGCCGGCGAGCGCGAACGCGAGCAGATTGACGGCATACGGGCGGCCGGCCGTTCGGATGACGGCGGCGATCGGCGCGCCGAGCGCGAGGAACGCCGGCGCCGTGATAACGAGGTAGAAGAAATAGGCTTGGGGGAAGCCCGTGTTTTGCATCGACAGCAACGCGAGCGCGACCGACGCCGTCAACGCCGATACGACCGCCGCCAGTAATTCGAACAGCAAAGTTTTACCGAAGCTTCTTTTCATAGGGAATGCCCTCCCGGAACGTTGTACCTATTAAACGCTGCGCCCCGCCGAAAGGTTTCGGGCGTCCGCAAGCGTGCAGCCATATACTTTGGCGCTGCGACAGGCCTTATCTAAATGCTACGCCTCGTCGTAATTTCGGAAGTATCCGCAAGCGTGTAGCCGTATACTCTGGTGCCTCGTCGCAAAGGCGCCAGCAGCCCTTCCTCGGCCGCCCGCTCGAACCATCGCTGCGCCGTCGTGCGGCCGACGCCGTGTTCGTACGCGAAATTCGTCGGTTTGACGTTTTGGCCGCCCTGATGAATTGCATACAGTTCTATGGCTTTCTTCCGGTACGCCCACAGATCGCCCGCGTTCAACGGCAAAGCCCCTGCCCCCGCCGACGCCGTCCAGCAATACCCGATCGCCTTCAGCAGCTCCGCCTGGCAGTACCCTTCGTCGGTTTCCACCTCGTCCGCTGTAAATCTGAGGAGAAACCACCCGGAATACATCAACCGGTTCTGCCTGCGGACATGATCTCGGAACTTGGACTTCGAGATTTCTTTCGCATGCGTAGTGTAACCGTCGATTTCTATGATGAGCTTCACCGGTCCCTTGGAGTAAAAGAAATCGACGAACCGCTGCCCCCCTTCGAAATCGAGGAACGGGTACTCCGGCTTCAGACCGTCGAAATTGAAATTCATGAACGGTCCCCAAACGCGTTCCAGGAACCGGGTTTCGGCGTAACCGAGCGTGTGTCGGAGACGTCCCTCCTCCCGCGCTTCGCGCTCGAACGCATCGATGAACCGCCGCAGCTCCGGATGCATACACCATTCCCCCTAACGAAAAAAAAGCACGCTTCGAATCCTCATTCGAAGTGTGCTTCACCTGTCGTTATTATACCCGTCCGCCCCGCCCGGGGCAAGGGGAACATGCCCGGCGCTGTGCGAGCGGTGCGAGCAGCCCGTTTCGGGTCACCGCGGCCCTTCGCGCGCCGGCTCCTGACCCGAAACGGGTCACGGCCCCCGACCGCGCGGCCGCGCTGCCCGTTTCGGGTCACCGCGGCATGTAGCGCGCCGGCTCCTGACCCGAAACGGGCCACGGCCCCCGGCCGCGCCACCGCGCTGCCCGTTTCGGGTCACCGCGGCCCACCGCGCGCCGCCTCCTGACCCGAAACGGGCCACGGCCCCCGACCGCGTAGCCGCATTGCCCGTTCCGGGTCACCACGGCCCAACGCGCGCCGCCTCCTGACCCGAAACGGGCCACGGCCCCCGACCGCGTAGCCGCATTGCCCGTTTCGGGTCACCACGGCCCAACGCGCGCCGCATCCTGACCCGAAACGGGTCACAGCCCCCGACCGCGCGGCCGCGCTGCCCGTTTCGGGTCGCCGCGGCCCAACGCGCGCCGCCTCCTGACCCGAAACGGGCCACGGCCCTCGACCGCGTAGCCGCATTGCCCGTTCCGGGTCACCACGGCCCAACGCGCGCCGCATCCTGACCCGAAACGGGCCAGGGCCCTCGTCCGTGCGGCCGCGCTGCCCGTTTCGGGTCACCACGGCCCACCGCGCGCCGCCTCCTGACCCGAAACGGGTCACGGCCCCCGACCGCGCCACCGCGCCCGCCAGGCCGCGCAGCCCATCCGCGCCCGCCGTCAGCCCGCTTCCGCGATGCCGAGCTGCCGCATGTACGCCCGTTCCGTGACGGCGTAGTACAGCAGCTGCAGCAGCGCGAACGCGGCCACGACGGACAGCGCGCTCGCCCATACGTTCGTTTGCATGACGTTCCCGAGCATCTTGTACGCGAACAACGCATGCACCGTGCCGACCACGAACGGAATGCCGAACACCGAGCCGATCTGCGCGCGGATGACGCTGCGCAGCTCCTTCGGCGATACGCCGATCCGCAGCAGCTGACGGTACGTCTGCCGATCCTCTTCCAACTCGGTGAATTGCTTGAAGTAGAGCAAGCTCCCCGCCGCGAAGAAGAACAAAACGCCGACGAACAAGCCGATAAATAACGTAAGCGAAGCGAATTGTTGGACGTCCTGGTACCCGGTGATCCGCTCCCGTACGAGCGAACGCGGCAGCTCCGGCGCCGCGAGCGCCTGCGCCTCCTTCGCGAAGGCGGCGTCCGACTCCCAGCCGCTCCAGTCGTAAGCGTACAGCACCGTTCGCTCCGCATCGGGAACTAGCCCGAGCGCTTCTTCGAAGTCCGCGTCGTCCAAAATCCACAGCAGCTTGCCGTGGTTCGTGGCGGCCGCATAGATCGTTCCGCTAGAGACGAACGTCAACGTCCCGTCCGCGACGACGAAGTCGACGCTCTCGCCTCTCGTCTCTTCCCCGGACCTACCCATCCGCTCGAACGGGTATGCGAACATCGTACGCCCCGACTCGACGTCCGCCGCCGGCAGCCCCAGCTCCGCGGCGAGCGCGTTCCAGGACGACTCCTCGATCAGCGCCGCTTCCGAGTCCGCTCTCCCGTACAAATTGACGTTCGCCGTAACGTCCAACAGCGGCGTGCGCGTCTCGACCTCCGGCTCGATGCCGTGCTTCGCGAATAACGCCTCCAGCGCCTCCGGATCCACGACCTTGCGCGTGTCGAGCCCCTTCTCCTCGATGCTGAGCGCGAACGGCGTATTGACCAGCAATTGGTCTTTAATGTCTTGATGGAACACGTACACCGTCCCGATGGCCGTGAAGACGACCGCGAACAGCACCGCCACGGAAAACATCATCCGCGCCGTATCCTTCAACCGGTACGACAGCTGAGACAGCGCCAGCAGCCGCACGCCCTTCCAATAATAGCCGCGGCTGCGCATCAACCGGCCTAAGGCGGCGATGCAGCCTTGGGTGAACAAGAAATACGTCCCGAGCACGACGAGTCCGGTGACCGGCATCATCAGCATGAGGACCGTCCGCAAATTCGTCATGTACGCAAGGACATAACCCCCGCCGAGCGCGGCGACCGCGAGCGCCGTCAGCCACGCCGAGGCGAGAGGCGGCCGCTTCGGCTTGCGCGAGGCGCGCAGCAGCTCGATGACGGGCTTGCGGCCGATGCCGAACAGCGAAACCGCGGCGACCGCGGCGAACAACGCGGCGAATCCGACCGCCGTCCACAGCGCCGCGGGCCAAACGATCAGGAAGCGAACCGGCGCTTCGGTACGAAGCAGCTCCCCGATCCCCATATAGAACAGCTTGGAAAACAAAACCCCGAGTCCGAGCCCGCAGACGATCGCGCAAGCCGCGACGATCAGCTGCTCCGCGAACGCAAGCCTTCGAATTTGCCACGGCGTCATCCCGAGCAGCTGAAGCAGACCGAACTCCTTCTGCCGAGTTTTGTAGAACGACGAGCTCGAATATAACACGAAGAAGAACGAAAAGACGGCGATCAAGTACACGCAAGCGATCAGTCCTTGCGCGACGGCGGCGCCGCCGATAATGTCCCCGGAGCGGACGTCCGGATGCGCGACGAACGAGGCGAATAAATAAGCGATCATGACGGCGGCCGAGCTACTGAGCAGGAACGCCGCATACCGCCGCCACCCGCCTCGAACGTTACGGATGGCGAGAGCGCGAAACGTCATGCGCATGACCCCCCAGCACGCTTAACATATCGAGTATTTCCTGGAAGAAGGCTTGCCGACCGCCGCCTCCGCCGCGCAGCTCCGCGAAGCGCCGACCGTCCTTGATGAACAAGATCCGCTTGCAGAAGCTCGCGGCGAACGGATCGTGCGTCACCATGAGCACCGTCGCCCGGCGCCGCTCGTTCATGTCGCGCAGCGCCTCCATCACGTCGCCGGCCGCCTTGGAGTCGAGGTTCCCGGTCAGCTCGTCCGCCAGCACGATGTCCGGCTCATGGATGAACGCCCGCGCGATCGCGGCTCGCTGCAGCTGCCCCCCGGACACTTCGTACGTCCGCTTGTCCAGCGTATGCGCGATGCCCAGCATCTCCGCCAGCTCGACGACCCGCCGTTCGATCTCCTTCGGCTTCGTCTTGTCGAGCGCCAGCGGCAGAATGATGTTTTCCTTCATCGTCAAAGTGTCGAGCAAGTTGAAGTCTTGGAAAATGAACCCGAGCTTTCTCCGCCGAAACAACGCAAGCTCGCTCGCCGACATGCGCGACGGATCGACGCCGCCCACGCGGATCGCGCCCGCCGTCGGCTTGTCGATCGTGGCGAGCAGGTTCAGCAGCGTCGTCTTGCCGCTTCCCGACGGCCCCATGACGCCGACGAATTCCCCTTCCTCCACCGTCAGGTCGAAATTTTCCAACGCTTGATACGTAACCGCCCCGCGGCCGTAAGTTTTCGATAACCGTTCCGCTTGCAGCACAACCATCGAGGTCCCTCCCAAAGAAGTTATTTATATTTCAAGTATAGGAGGGTTCCCGCCGGGCCGCCATGCGCCAACCTTGCAATCCGCTCGGGTTTCCTTACAATATTGTCACCTGCCGAGCGGCTCGCGAAACAACGCTCCCGTGTCGGCGAACAGAACCGTCGCCGTCGTCCCGGCCCCGGGGCTCGAAGAGATCGACAGCCGATGTCCGAGCCTGTCGCACGCCTCTTTCGCCACGTACAGCCCCATGCCGGTCGATTCGGCGACGAGCCGCCCGTTCGCGCCCGTAAAGAACGGCTCGAACACGCGCGGCATATCCTCCGGCGGAATGCCGATCCCCTCGTCCGCGACCTCGAGGCGCACCCCTTCCGGCGTCCGCGCAAGCCGGACCTCGACGCGCGTCCCGCCCGCCGCGGCGGAATATTTCAGCGCGTTGCCGAGCAGCTGCTTGCAGACGAACGACGCCCACTTCTCGTCGGTCTCGACCCAATACGGCGCCTCCTCCGCCGCCAGCCTCGGGAAGACGCCGTATCGAATCCAGGCGCTGCGGTACTCGTTGATCGCGCCCCGGGCGATGCTCGCGGCGTCGACCCGGCGCACGCGGACGTCCGTCTCGAACCGTTCAAGCCTGGCCGCCTCGAGCATCATCGATACGTAGCCGTTCAGCCGCTCGGCTTCCTCCCGAACGCTGGCCATCGCCTCCGGCCGTTCGCCGCCGCGCTCCTCTTCCGACTGCGCGAGCAGATCGATTACGGCGATCGGCGTCTTCATCTGGTGCGCCCATTGCTGCAGCTGGTGAAGCTGACGCTCTTGCGCGCGCGTCGAGCGCGACAGCGCATCGGCGTACGTCCGGTACGCGCGCTCCAAAGCCTCGCGGACAAGCCGCTGCTCCGTCGTGCCGCGCGAACGCACCAACAGCGCCCGCTCCAGCCCGCCCTCCTCGCGCGAAGCGGCCTCGAGCTCGCGATAGTAGGCGCGGTTTCGCGCGTAATCGTACAATAAGAACGCCGCCAGTCCGCAAGCCGACAAGACGATCAAGTATGCAACGTTCCCCAGAAGCAAAGACGCTCCTTGACGGGCGAGATCGAGTTGCACGACCAGCACGGCAAGAAGCGTGTTCAATAAGAAGAGGACAATATACCCCAGACGATCCGCCAGAAAATGATTCAGCCTCATGGCGTCTCCCTCCGCGCCGCGAGCCGATACCCGACGCCGCGAACCGTCTCGATGGCGTGCGGCGTGCCGAGCGCTTCCAGCTTCTTGCGCACCCGCGTCACGTTGACGGTCAGCGTGTTGTCGTCGACGAAGTGAACGTCGTCCCAGAGCCGCTCGAGCAGCGCCTCCCTCGCGACCGGCTCCCCGGGACGCGTCATCAGCGCGCCGAGCAGCTGCAGCTCCTTCGGCGTCAGCTCCGCCTTCCGCCCTTCGTATTCGACCGTCAGCTTCGACCGGTCCAAGAACAACCCCTGAAACTCGGCGACGTCCTCGCGCGGCGGCGCGCCGGATGCCGCCGCGGCGTATTCGCCGTACGTCCGGCGCAGCAGCCCCCGGATCTTCGCGAGCAGCACCTCGAGATGGAACGGCTTCGTCACGTAATCGTCGCCGCCGTGCTCGATCGCCATCACCTGATCCATCTCTCCGGCGCGCGCGGACAAGAACAAAATCGGAACGTTGCTCACGCTCCGAATTTGTCGGCATATATAAAACCCGTCGTATTTCGGCAGATTGATATCGAGCACGACGAGATGAGGCGGCCGATCGCTTCCCGCGATCCGCCGCTTCACCTCGTCGTACGCCTCGATTCTCTGCGCTTCGTATCCGTACTTCGACAGATGCGCCGCGACGAGCGCCGCGATCTTCGCATCGTCCTCGATGATCCATATCCGATACATGCGCGTACCCTCTTTATTCGTTCTTTCCCGTCGATTCGTTCGCTCCCGCCGACCCGTCCGCCGGAGCGCCCGGCGACCGCGGGCCGGGCAGCCGGCCCGCCCGCCGGAGCGCGTCCCTCAGCACGAATTCGATATGCGCGTTGACGCTGCGGAACTCGTCGGCCGCCCACTTCTCCAACGCGTCGTAGATCGCCGCGTCCACGCGCAACGGATATTGCTTCTTCCCCGCCATAAATCAGTACAAGCTGCTCGTATTGATGACCGGTTGGGCGGCACGGTCCGAGACGATCGCGACCATCAAATTGTTCGCCATCGCCGCCTTGCGTTCGGGATCCAGCGCGACGCCGCTGTCCCGCTCCAGCTGCTCGAGCGCGTCCTTCACCATGCCGACCGCGCCTTCCACGATCTTCTGCCGCGCCGCGATGATGGCGGACGCTTGCTGCCGCTGCAGCATGGCGCCGGCGATCTCCGTCGAATACGCCAGATGCGTCAGCCGCGCCTCGAGCACGTCGACGCCGGCGACCGAGAGGCGGCTCTGCAGCTCGCGCGCCAGCTCCGCGGACACCTCGTCGGCGTTGCCCCGAAGCGACATGCCGTCCTCCGTGAAGTTATCGTACGGATACTTGCTGGCGACGTGCCGAAGCGCCGTCTCGCTCTGAATCTCGACGAATTGCTCGTATTTGTCGACTTCGAAGCTCGCCTTCGCCGTCTCGACGACCTTGAAGACGATGACCGCCGCGATCTCGATCGGGTTCCCTTCGATGTCGTTCACCTTCAGCTTCGCGCTGTTGAAATTCCGGACCCGCAGCGACAGCTTCTGGCGAGCCGCGAACGGAAGCACCATCCAAAACCCGTCCTCGCGCACCGTACCTTTATATTCCCCGAAGAACGTCAACACCGAAGCTTGGTTCGGCTGTACGACCGTGATCGAGCAAAGCAACAGGAATGCGATCAAGAGCAGCAAGACGCCGACGACCGGCAGGAACGACGACAGCGTCAGCGCGTACGCGCCGACGGCGGCGACGACCAAACCGAGCAGCACCGCGAGAAACCCATTGATCTTCCATGCGCCGAATTCTTTCATGGATCATATCCCCTTTACATCAATTTGATACTCATATGATATCACTTTTTCAAAATTGTGTAAACCACATTCGCCTACCAACGACGCGTTGCCCAAGAACCCCATGGTATGAAAGCGCGGTCCCCGAGCAGAGGAAATCACTTTAGAAAAGAGCTCCGGAGGGCCCCCTCCCCCTGGACGAAACAAAAAAGCGAGCCGCCCGGAGGCGACCCGCGAAACAAACGAACTTACATCCATCGCTCCAACTTCTCGTAGAGCAGCTCCCGCTCGGCCGCAAGGACGGAGCGCTCCGCATAAAGCTGCTGCAGCCGCACCGCGTCGAGCTCGCGCTCCATCGCTTCGTCGAGCGACGCGAGCTTACGCTCCGCCGCCTCGATGTCCCGCTCCAGCCGCTCGAACGACGCGGACGACGTCTTCGCCGGCATCGCCGACGCCCCGTTGGACGCCGACTTCTTCGGCGCGGCCGGGACGGGCGAAGGGCCGGGAACCGCAGCCGCGGCCGCAGCCTTAACGGCCAGCTCCGCGCGCTTGCGCTTCGCTTCGTCGTAGCGGCCTTCATAGCGGGTTAGGCGGCCCTGTTCCATCCAATAGGTCACAGGGAACAGCTTATTTAGGAAATAGCGGTCGTGCGATACGCAGACGACCGTGCCCCCGAACGACGCGAGCGTATCCTCGAGCGCCTCGCGGGCGTCGATGTCGAGATGGTTCGTCGGCTCGTCGAGCACCAGCAGGTTCAAGTCCTGATGCATGAGCTGCGCGAGACGGAGGCGCATCTTCTCGCCGCCGGACAAGTTCTTCACCTTCCGGAACACGGACGCGCCGTAGAACAGAAACTTCGCGAGCAGATGTCTCGCCTTGCCTTCCTCGACCGCTGCGGCGTCGCGGAACGCGTCGAGAACGGTAAGCTCTTCGTTCGGGAATAGATCGTGCTGCGCCAAGTAACCGATCTTCACGCCGCTGCCGACGCGAACGACGCCGTCCGTCGGCGGCATTCCCTCGGCGACCATGCGGAGCAGCGTAGACTTGCCGCAGCCGTTCTCGCCGACGATCGCGACCGTTTCGCGGAAGCGGACGAGCAGGTCGACGTCCGAGAACAAGCGCCGTTCGCCGAAGCGGACGCCGACCTTCTCCAGGACGACGACGTCTTTGCCGCTCCGGTCCGACAGGTCGAGCGACAGCCCCATCTTGACGCGCTCCAATACCGGCTTGTCGATCCGATCGATGCGATCGAGCGCCTTCTGCATCGCCGCCGCGCGCTTGAACATCTTCGGATTGTCCGCCTGCGCCGCCCACATCCGGAGCCGCTTGATCGCCTCTTCCATTTTCTTGATCCGTTTCTGTTGCTCTTGATACGCCGTAAACTCGGCGAGCAGCCGGCGTTCCTTCTCTTCCACGAAGTAGGTATAGTTGCCGTGATACGTCTCGGCGACGCCGCCCTCCAGATCGACGATCTTCGTCGCGACGCGGTCGAGGAAGTACCGATCGTGAGACACGATCAACACGCTGCCCTCGTAGTCCTGCAAGTACGACTCCAACCACTCGACGGAGGACAGGTCGAGATGGTTCGTCGGCTCGTCGAGCAGGAGCAGATCCGGCTTCAGCAGCAAGATGCGCCCCAGGCCGACCTTCGTCCGCTCCCCGCCGCTCAGCCGCCCGAACGGCCGGTCGAGCAGCCGCGTAATGCCGAGACCCTCCGCCACGCGCGAGAGCGCGGCTTCCATCTCGTATCCGCCTTGGGCGCCGAACGTCTCGAGCAGCGGTCCGTACGCTTTCATCGCCTTCTCCATGAGCGCCGGATCCGCCATATCTTGTTCGAGCTCCGTCAGCCGCCGCTTCATCGCGAGCAGCGACTCGAACGCTTCCGCCAGCACGTCTCCGGCCGTCCGGGTCGGCCCGAAGTCCGGAATTTGCGCGAGCAGCGACACCCGGCTCCCCCGCCGGTGATGAACCGCTCCCGCGTCGGGGACGTCCGCGCCGGCGAGCAGCGTCAGCAGCGTCGTCTTGCCGCAGCCGTTCGGTCCGACGAGCCCGATCCGTTCCCTTTCGCGTATTTCCAGCGACAGCTCCGATAGCACCGGCGCGCCGCCCCAATTTTTCGTCACTTTATCCGCTGCGCAGATTACCATATCGATCACCTATCGTTTGTTAAAATTTGGAATTCAAGGCATACAAAAAAGCCGCAGGCGAAGAAGACAACTTCGCCCGCGGCTTCAAGCCGAACGTCGGAAACCGATCCCGACGCCTAAAGGGTCAACGCGTTGTCATCGCCGAATTTGGACGCACCTCTCCCGTCGGCAGCGGAACGGAATACGATGGTAGCTTGGCGGACCCACGTTTGGGCACCTTTGCTACGAGCGGCGATCGACAACATGTTGACACCTCCTTTTATGTTCCGAATTACAAACTTATGGATCAGCTTATCATACGTCCGCGCTTTTCCGCAAGATCATCGATTGAAAATGCGGCTGACGCCCCGTTTCGCTCAGCTTCACGACGCCGAAGTACGACACGTCGAAGACGCGCTTGACCGCTTCCCGCATCGCGTCGTCCTCGTACATGGCGAAGAACCGTTTCGGCTCGTATTCGTCTTGCTCCCAGACGCCCTCGGAGTCGACGCCGCCGTAAACGCCCATATAGAACAATCCTCCGGGCTTCAGCACCCGGCGTATGCCCCGCAGCGTGTGTTCCAGCTCGGCCTTCGGGATGTGCAGCAGGCAATTGAGCGCATAGACGGCGTCGAACGCCGCATCCGGGAAGCGAAGATCGGACATGTCCATCTCGTAGGCGTCCAACCCTTTGTCTCGGCACAGCCGCACCATCTCCGGAGACAGGTCGACCGATGTCGCGCGAAACCCGGCGTCCTTGAAGAAGAGGCTGTCCCGGCCCGGACCCGCCCCGACCTCCAGCAGCGTCTCCGCTTTCGCCTCTCGAAGGGCGCGGACGAAGCGCTCGCGTTCGATCGTCTTCCAATCCTGCAGCTTGCCCGTATCCCTCTCCTCCGCGTGTCGGTCGTACGAAAGCTTCAATCGTTCCCGATGGAACGCGCCGCGCTCCAGCGCCGACAGTCCCGCCTCCAGCTCGTCCTTCGGGAACTGCTCCCCGAGGAAGACGACGACGTCGTTCACCTCGCCCTGCGGCGTAATCCGGATGAATTCCAGCTCGCGGTACGCGTATTGGAACAGGAACCGGCTGGCCGTATCCGTGAACGTGACGACGCCCTTGCCCCGGTAGACGCTCGCCGGCAGCGACTTGACGAACGCCTCGAACGCATGGCTGTCGATCGGCCCGGAGAGGAACCGCGTGTAGACGGATACGTGCTCGTGGGAGGCATGATGCTTATGCTCGTGCGCGGCATGGCCGTCGTCCGGGCAGCCTTCTCCGCGTCTCGCCCCCGGATCGGCGGCGTTCGGCTTCGCCGGCAGCGCATTCGTCCGGAACCAGACCTCGGGATCGATGTCGCCGCGCTCCGAGCGGACGACGCTCGCGTACGGGTTCCACTCCCGCAGCGACGCCTCCGCCCGTTCCGCGCCTTCCGTCGTCAGCCGGTCGAGCTTGTTCAAGACGACGAGCGACGCGCACGACACCTGCTCCCGGAGCAGCCGCTTCGTCTTCGCCGACGGCGGCTCGGGCTCGCCGAGCAGCAGCGCCCCGTCGACCACCGTGACGATGCCCGCGAGCGCGATCGGCAAATACAGCGACGTCTCCGTCACCGCGTCCATGATTTCCAGCGGATTCGCGACGCCCGTCGATTCGATGAAGACGGCGTCGGGGTCGTACGTCGTCGCCAGCTCGTGCAGCTGCACGCCGACGTCGCCGCGGATCGAACAGCAAATACAGCCGCTCAGCAGCTCCGCCATCGGCACGCCGCCTCCGGCTTCGACCGCGACCCCGTCGAGATTGACGTCGCCCAGCTCGTTCATCAGCACGACGGGACGAAGCCCCTTGCGCTGGTAGGCGTCGATCGCGCGGCGCAGCAGCGTCGTCTTGCCGCTGCCGAGAAAACCGGCGATGACGTATACCGGAATCGTTCTTTCCATCTCTAAACACCTCGGTATATTGGTAAGATTCTCTACGAATGCGGCTGCGCTTGGAACGCTCCCCGCATGAACGAGGACGGCGGTACGCCGTACCTGCGTTTGAACTGCTTGCTGAATTGGAAGACCGAGGAGTATCCGACCGAATCGGAAACCTGGGAGACGTTCATCGACGTCTCCGCCAGCAGGACGACAGCCCGCTCCAAGCGCGCTTGAGTAATATATTCCTTCAACGACACGCCGACCGAAGCTTTGAACACCCGGCTCAAGTATTCGGGAGAGAGCGCAGCCTGACGCGCGAGCTCCTCGCGCGTCAAGCGTTGACCCGCGTTCTCCCGGATGTATTGAACGACTCGCCGGACGGCGCTTTCTTCCTTCCTCGAGGGCGAAGCTTCCGTCCGGTCCCGAGAAGCGCGCAGCAGCGCGAGCAGCGCCAGCTTCATCAGTCCGTCGAACTCGTCCTTCCCCCATTGCCGCGGCTGGTACAAACAATCCAACATGCGATGCAGCAGCCATTCGAACTCGTAGGTTTCCTTAAGGTACACCGCCCGCTCCGGCAGCGGCTCTTCCCCCTCGGGAAGTACCGGTTCCAGCCGAAAATGGATAAAGACGACGGTCAACCGATCGTCCGGATTCTGCACCGCCTGCGGACGGTCCTGCGGATGAAGGAGGAAGCAGGCCCCCTTGCGCAGCGAATATACGCGGTCCCCGAGCCGAAGCTCCCCCCGGCCGGAGCAGACGTACCATAGATCGTAGTCCGATAGCGGCGCCGGGCTCCAGTCCCAGCCGATCTCGCACCGCGCCTTGCCCCAATTCGGCGCCGTCGCGACCGCTCGAACGCCGCTAAGCGGGAACGGTTCCTCGCAACATATACGGGTAAGGATAAACAATCCCCTCCTCGATCCATTCTTCGCCGTCTACGCCTCGTGATACGCTTACATTGAACGAAACGTCGGGAGGGTGTCAAGCATGAGCAAGAAGGAATCCAGAACTTTATTATCCTACGAGAGCGAAGAAGACTTGTCGTTGGCGAAGCATGTCGCGGACGCGTTATACCGGTTCGACTCGATCGCCGAGGACCGTCTGCCCGATCTCGCGGCGTGGGGGGACGACGTCGTGCGCCGGTTTTGGGAGCAAGGGTACCTCGTCGTCGAGAACGCTCTGTCCGAGGACGAGGTGCGCGAAGCGTCCGAGGCGATCGACGATATTTTGTCCGGCGCCTCCCAGGGCTCCAAGATTCAGTTCGTGAAGCCTCGGAGCGAGCTGCATACGATGGACGACGTGATCAAAGCGGCTCGGAAAATTTACGAATACGCGGATCATGAACCGCGGCTTCGCAGTATCGTGCTTCACGCCAAGCTGCTCGCCGCGTTGGAGCGGCTGTTCGGCGAAGCGCCCAAGCCCGTACAGGATCAGGCGCTGCTGAAGCCGCCGTCCGGCGGAGCGGAGAAGCCGTGGCACCAAGACATGGCTTACGGTCCGCTCGCCTACGACAAGTCGGTCGTCGGCGTATGGATCGCGCTCGATCCCGCGGAGCTGGACAACGGCTGCATGCACGTCATTCCGTATTCGCACCGGGAAGGCGGCGCGCCGCACTACGCCGTCCGCGACTGGCAGCTGTGCGACGCCAGCGTCCGCGTCGACCGCGACGTCGCCGTGCCGCTCGCGCCCGGCGGCGCGCTCTTCTTCTCCGGGCTGCTGCATCACGGGACGCCGCCGAACTTCTCGAGCAAGCGCCGGCGCGCGCTGCAAATCCATTACGCGCCGGAGTCGGCGCGGAAGCTGAGTCCGCAGGAGTACAAGCGGATGTTCACGAACGAGATGACCGGCGCCGAATGTTAAGCCGCGTCCAAACGAAAGGGCCGTCCAGGGGTCGTCCGACGACGACCTCTGGCGGCCCTTAGGGTGCGGTTGCGATTAGGCGGTTACGGACGCGAGCGCCTTCTGGATGCGCGTCGTATTCATGCCGAGAATGTTGTATTCGCCGATGACCGTCACCGGCAGCGACATCATGCCGATCTTCTGCAGCTCCTCGAAATACGCCTCGTTCTCGTCTACGTTGCGCTCTTCGAACGAGACGTTCTGTTCCGTCAAATACGACTTCAATTGCTTGCAGTACACGCAGTTCGTGCTTGTGTATACGATCGCTTGAGCCATGGTTCTCTCTCCTCCGATATCCTCTATCTATAGTTAGTTAAACATAAGAATAAGTATAAACAATCGCGTTCCGCCGATCAAGTGGCGGCCCGGATCCGTTCGTACGTCGACCCGTCGCAAATGATGAACAGCCGCGCATCCTCCGGCATCGGATCTTGGAGCCGACGGTTGATCGTCATGTCGCTCCGATCCGCGATGAGCGTGGCGCCGAGATTCAGCAATCCTTGGAACGCGTCGCCGTACGTCTTCCATTCCGGGCGCGGCCGCACCTCGAAGACGTCCTCCCCGACCTTGCTGCTGAGCAGTTGGGTGAAGATGGAGACGCTGCCCGCATGCAGCGCCGATCGCGCGGCCAACCGAGACACCGCCTCGTGGGACAAGATGAATTCGTTCACCTGCACATGGCGGAAATTTTGGATGTGCTGCTCCAGCACGATCTCGACCGTCGTGTGAATATGCGGCGCGAGCCGCTCCAAGCTCGAGGCGATGAGCAGCGACTTGCCGTCGGCTAGCGCCGCGTCGTCGATGTTTCGATCGGAGAAGACGATCGCGGAACGCGCGCGCGTCAGGCCCGCCGTCTCGAGCGTCGACTCCGCCGACGGATCGCCGCCGACGAAATACGCGCGGTCTCGATCCACGGGCGAGCGCTCCAAGTCGTCGATGACGACGACGTCCAGCGACGGATCCGCGTGCAGCAATTCCTCCATCGCGGATTGCGCCCTGCGGCTCCAGCCGATCAGGATGACGTGACCGCTCCCGTGATATTTCAATTTGCCCGCCTCCTTCCGCTTCTTAATCGTGCCGAATCCGTCGATGATTTTCCCGATCACGAGACTGAGCAGACCGATGCCGAATAAATACAACAGCATGGCGAACAGCTTGCCGGGGACGGTCTTCGGGTAATAATCGCCGTAGCCGACCGTCGTCACCGTCGTCATGACGTACCATAAGGCGTTGAACCACATCCCGAACGTCTCCGGCTCGATCAAGTACATCAAGGTCGCGCTGCCGAGCACGAAGATCGCCGTGAAGAGAACTAGGAAGCCGTTGTTTAATTTTATAATTTTCCGGGATATTCGAATCAAATAAAACAAATCGCGGCCCTCCCCCCGACTGATATTTCCAGTATATCGGTCCGAGCGCCGCCGCACCAGTCGATTCTCGTTGGGCTACATCGCGCCTCGCAGCAATGGCGTCAATTCGTCCCAGTGATACGCCTCCAACCGGTGAAGCGCCCTCGTGCACGCGACGTAAAGCAGCTTGACGTCCTCCGGCACGGCCGGGTCGTACGCCGCTTCCGCCGGATTGACGAGCAGCACCGCGTCGAATTCCATGCCTTTGCTTAAATACACCGGCACGACGCTGACGCCGCCCTCGTACTTGCCCGCTTTCCCTTCGATCAAGTGAGCGCCTTCGACGCCGAGGGCGGTCAGCCGTCGATGCACGTCGCGGCAACGAGCCGTCGTCTTGTCGATGACGGCGACGTTATGCATGCCCTGCGCCCGCAGCGCGGCCAGCCGGTCGGCGATCGTCCGCAGCCCTTCCTCCTCGTTCGACGTGCGCGCCGCGGCCGGCGTTTCGCCGTGGCGGAGCACCGGCTCCGCCGGCGTCACGTGCGGGTTGTCCCAGTGGGACAGCACGGCGTTCGCGACCGTCATGATTTCGACGGTCGAACGATAGCTCTTCTTCAACCGCTCGATCGACACTTTGCCGGGGAATACGCCTTCCTTCAGGACGTTCCAATCGGTCAGTCCGCGGTACGGATAGATCGACTGGGCGAGATCGCCCAGGATCGACATGGAGCCGGCGGCCGACAACGCGCTCAACGCATGAAGCTGGAACGGGGAGAAGTCCTGCGCCTCGTCGACGATAATGTGGCTGTAAGCGCGCGTCTTGCCTAAGCCGTAAAACCGGTACGCCAAATAAAAGAGCGGCGCGAGATCGTCCCACTCCAGCTCCTGCTTATGCATCTCCTTTCGCTCCGCGAAATACGCGGCGACCCGCTCCGCGTCTACTCCCTCGCCCGCGAGGCCGGCTTCCGCCATCCACTTCGCGACGTTGGCCGGCTTCGTCACGATGTTGCGGTAGAACGAGACGAGCTCGACGCTCTTCACCGTCTCGACGTACTCCGCCAGCTTGCGGTCGTATTGCGCCCGCACCTCCGCGACGCGCTTCTCGGTCGCGGCGTATTGCCCGGACTTCACGCGGGACTCGAGGACGCGGGCGGCTTCCCTGGCGCAATCGTCCTTCCACTGCGTCAGCGCCTGGATGAGCCGCTTGCGCCGCTGCATGTACGGATAGTGCCGGAAGTCGACGTGAAACTTCCGCCGCACCTCCTCGGCGGTCATCTTGTGCGTCTTGCTGAGCGCGAGATCCGTCTCGGGAACGGTCGATTCGATGCGCCGTTCGACGTACCGGTCGAGCAGCGACTTCGTCGCCATCGACCCGCGCAGCCGGGAGGCGAGCTTTACCGTCGCGAGCCGCTCGGCGTCCGCGCCCCGCTCCGCCTCCAGAAACAGCGCCGTCTTCCCGGCCGCGTCCGCGAATTTGTATCCCTTCGGCAGCGGGATAAAGCCGCAGAGCGCCTCCTCCCACGTCGTCTGCACGACGCCTTCGATGCCGAGATCCGGCAGAACGTCGGATATATAATCGATGAAGAGCCGGTTCGGCGCGATGATGAGGAAGTTGTCGAACGCGCCGCGATCCCGGTACGCGTAGGCGAGGAACGCGAGACGGTGAAGCGCGATCGTCGTCTTCCCGCTGCCCGCCGCGCCCTGCACGATGAGCGCTTGTCCCGCTTCGGCGCGCAGCACGGCGTTCTGCTCCGCCTGGATCGTCTCGACGATATCCTTCAGCTTCTGCTCCCCGCGCTGCTCCAACCGCTCGATCAGAAGCCGGTTCGTCCCCGTCTCGGCGGACATGTCGTAGAACCGGGTCAGCTCGTCCTTGTCCATCTCGAACTGCCGCTTGTTGCTCACGTCGAACAGCAGCCGCTTCCCGAGCTTCACGTCCACCGGCACCTCGCGGAACGAATGCTCGTAGTATAAATTCGCCATCGGCGAACGCCAATCGAGCACGATCGGCTCCATCGTGGCGCGGTCGAACAAGCCGAACCGTCCGATGTACGCCCGCTCCCGGTCCGGCTGCTCGCGCTCTTGGAAGTCGACCTTGGCGAAGAACGGCCGCGTTCTGGACTTGAACAGCTGGTCCAATTCCTTCTGCCGGATCGCGTTGAGCGCCAGCTCCGTGAAGTCGTCGGTCAGCTTAATGCCGGCCGACCCGCTTTCGATCTGCCGTTCGATGTGACGTCGTACCCGATCCAGAAACTCCCGCTCCGTCGACAACTGCTCCTCGTACGTCATGCCGCTCGTTTCGCCCCTTCGCTCCGAATACGATTCGTTACTGAGCATTATATATTAATATAAGCTCGCTATTTTTTCCAGATTCCGGTTGAAAAAGTTTATGTTACAATATCGGAATAAAGATCGACCGATCGAGAGGGAGGCCATATGGCGCGCAACCGACGTTTAATCACGGATCAAGACCTGCAGGAAGCGATGGAACGGGAGACGCCGATCCGGGTGTTCCGGGACGACGCGATCGTCGATTCCGGCGGCATCCTCACCCGCTTCGACGATTCACTCGTCGTTCTCCAAGCCGGAGTCGGCGACGTCTCGTACCATCGCCGCGACGAGAGCGAATTTTACGAAATGCCTTCAAGGTAAACCGAAAGCCGATTCGCGTTCTCTTCAGGAGACGCGGGTCGGCTTTTTTCGTGTTCCGAACGATTCGCCTCTTGACATATCTCCCCATCGGTTATATGGTTAGTTACATGAGTAATTAACCGGTTAGGTGGTGAACGAATGGCTAGTCTGATCGACGAGGGAAAACCCATATTCCAACAGATCGCGGAGCGCATCGAAGACGACATTATCAACGAGTCGCTGCCGGAAGAAACGCAGGTGCCGTCGACGAACCAGTTCGCGGCGTTCTATCAAATCAACCCGGCCACCGCGGCCAAAGGCGTCAACCTGTTAGTCGAACAAGGAATTCTATACAAGAAGCGAGGGATCGGCATGTTCGTGGCAACCGGCGCGAGAGAAACGTTAATCGAAAAACGCAAAGAACAGTTCTACGAGCAGTTCGTGGTCACGATGCTGACGGAAGCGAGCAAGCTGCAAATCGGACGCGAGGAACTCATTCGCATGATTCGACGGGAGGGCGACGAGGAATGACAGGAGCCGTGGTGGAAGCGGTAGAAATTACGAAAGCATACGGCACGATGAGGGCGCTCGACCGCGTGTCGTTTCGGCTGGAAGCCGATAAAATATACGGCCTTCTCGGGCGCAACGGCGCGGGCAAGACGACGCTGATGCACATCCTTACGGCGCAGCTGTTCGCCACGAGCGGCGAGGTCCGCCTGTTCGGCGAAGCGCCGTACGAGAACGACGCCGCGCTGCGGCGCGTCTGCTTCATCAAGGAAAGCCAGGTATATCCGAAGACGCTTCGCGTGAGCGACGTGCTGGAGGTGTCGGCTTCCTTCTTCCCGAACTGGGACCGGGAATTCGCGATGCGGCTCGTCCGCGACTTCGAGCTGCCGCTGACCCGGCGCATGAACAAGCTGTCCCGAGGGATGCTGTCGTCGGTAGGAATCATTATCGGGCTTGCGAGCCGGGCGCCGGTGACCATTTTCGACGAACCGTACTTGGGGCTGGACGCCGTCGCGCGCGGCATGTTCTACGACAAGCTGCTCCAGGACTACGCGGAGCACCCGCGGACGATTCTGCTGTCCACGCATCTGATCGACGAGGTGAGCCGCATGCTGGAGCATGTGCTGCTCATCGACCGCGGCCGACTGCTGCTCGACGAGGAGGCGGACTCGCTCCGAAGCAAGGCGTATACGGTCGCCGGGCCGAAAGCGAAAGCCGAATCGTTCGCGAACGGACGGACCGTCCTTCACGCGGAATCGATCGGCGGCATGGCGTCGCTGACGGTGCAAGGGGCGATGTCGCCCGAGCTGAAGCGGCAGGCGGAAAGCCTCGGCCTCGAGATCGGTCCCGTCTCGCTGCAGCAGCTGTTCATCCATCTTACGAATCGCGCTTCGGCGGAAGGAAAGGAGCATGTCGGACGATGAATCGATCCAGCGCAGGCATATTTAAGATGTACCTGAAGGACGCGCGTCTTTCCGTCATTATTTTTTGGTCGATTTTATTCGCGATCTACTTCCTAATGGCCGCGGTCATGACCGCCGTCGACGGTGCCGAGGCCAATTCCGCAGGCGTCTCTCCCATGTACGTGTATATGTTCGTTTCGGGCATCGTCGGCCTCCGGGAGTCGCTGCCTTACGCGCTAGGCATGAACGTGCGGCGGAAGGATTATTTCTATGGCGTGATGATCGCCGCCTTCTCGATCGCCGCGGCCTTCGGCGCCTTCGCGACGCTGCTCGCGGTCATCGAGGAGGCCGTCACCGGCGCCTTCGACGTGCGGACGATTTCGTTCTTCCGCGTCGCATGGTTCGATCGCGTAGGCTTCGTCGGCGAATTCGCCGCGCATCTCGTGTTCCTTTGCTTCTTTTTCGCGCTGGGCTTCTTCTTCTCTTTGCTTCAGAAACGATACGGGGCGATAAGCTTATACGTCCTCGGCGCCTTATCGATCGTTGCGGTTTACCTCATGCACTTGCTCGGAGCGTGGCCGTCCGTGTTCCGATGGCTGATCTCGCTCGACAGCGTCGTTACGTTCGCCTTGTGGCTCATTCCCGCCGTGGCCGTCCTCGTGGGAGGTTCCTACCTGCTGATGCGCAGAGCGACGCCGTAACCGAAACGAAATCCGCGAAAACCGAAGAAAAGCCTGCCTGAGACGCCGTCTCGGGTAGGCTTTTTTACCTATTTCAACTCATTAACAAAAAGTTGCGTTCACCATACGAAAGCCCTAGTCTTCGGACTTCGACCATGTCATAATAGTACTAAACTCATTGTCATTCATTCAACGAAAGAAGGGATTTTACGTGCCTGCCACTCCATATGCGCGTTCGATTTCGTTCGGCGACGCCCCGTTGGAAGACGTCGCGCTCCAATATTTGCCGACGCAGCGACAGCTTGTCATTACGTTCTATTACCAAGGCATCCAATTCGCCTGCATGTGCCTGAAGACCGACGAAGAATTGCAGCCGATTCGCGTCGTGAATCACCTGAAGAAAGACGATCACAATATGCGGGCGAGATTTCTGGTCAGCGTCTTGAACGATCGATTGGCGGAGCTGTTCCGCGCGATTTCGACCGCCAGCGCCTCCTTCCGCTCATACGTTCGGAGAGAGATCGGCGAGATCAGCTACGCCTGATCCTCGCCGGCTCCGCCTCCCAGAATCGATTTCACGCGCCCGACCTGCCCGTCCTGCAGGCGCACCTTAATTCCATGCGGATGATCCGCCGATTTCGTCAAGATGTCTTTCACGATCCCTCTCGTCGTCTTGCCCGTCCGCTGATCCTGCTTCAGCACGATGTCCACCTCGAGCCCCGGTCGAATCGCGCTTCGCTGTCGTCCGCTTCCGTTCATCGTCGTTCGTCCCCCTTGTTCCGTCGATAGCTCTAGCATGCGCGAAGTCCCTTCCGTCTATTTGACGACGGAAGGGACTTCGTTCGTTCCCCGCCCTCGGCGGGTCAGTCTCTCTTCAAGCGCTCGTATAGGAAATCTACGACGTGGACGGCCGCCATGCGGCCGGGATCGCCGTGCTTCTCGATGCCGAGCTTCATCTGCAGCAAGCAGCCGGGATTGCTCGTCAAGATGTATTCCGCCTTCGTCGCTTCCGCGTGCTCCATCTTATGTTCCAGAATTCGCCCCGACATCTCCGGCTGCGTTACGTTGTAGATGCCTGCCGAGCCGCAGCAGCGGTCCGCTTCCTTCATCTCGCAAAACTCCGCACCGGCGACGCGATTCATCAACGTCCTCGGCGCGCCGGACGACTTCATGACGTTCCGCAGATGGCACGAATCCTGATAGGTGAACCGAGCGGGCTCCTTCGATTCGAAGGCGAGCGGCCGCCCTTTGCGGACGAGCAGCTCGGAGACGTCGACGACGCGCTCGGCGAACCAAGCGGCCGCCTCCCTCCATTCCGGATCGCCCTGGAGCAAGTGATCGTATTCGACGAGCAGCGCGCCGCAGCCCCCGGCGTTCGTCGCGATGTAGTCGACGCCCGCGGCCCGGAAGGCGCGGATGTTGCGGCGCGCGAGCTCCCGCGCGTCGTCGGCTTCGCCGCTGTGCGCGTGCAGCGCGCCGCAGCAATTCTGAACGTCGGGAATTACGACGTCGAAGCCCGCTTCGCCCAGAAGCTTGACCGTATTGACGTTCGTCTCCGTGAACAGGACGTCCATGATGCAGCCGCGGAACAAGCCGACCTTGGCGACCGCGGCGCCGCCCTTCGCCTTGTGCTCGGCGCCGATGCGCGCGACGACGCCGTCCTCGGACGCATCCGGCAGTATGCGCTCCATCTGCTGCAGATGCTCCGGGAACAGCTTCATGACGCCGGAGCGTTGCGTCCACTGCTTGAGGCGCGTCCCCTGGTACAGCTTCAGCGCCTTGCCGAGCAAGCGCATGCGGCTCTGATGCGGGAAGACGCCCTTGAAGGCGGTCTTGCGGATGGCGCGAATCCACCAGCGATGGCTCTCCGTATGATCCTCGACCGCGTCCCGCGCCTGTTCGATCAACTGGCCGTACTTCACGTCGGCGGGGCACGCCGGCTCGCACGCGCGGCACGCGAGGCAGTGGTTCATCTGGTCCTCGAACGCCTGATCGGGCTTCAGAATGCCGTCGGCGACCGCCTTCATCAAGGCGATGCGGCCGCGCGGCGACTCCGCCTCCACGCCGGTCTCCCGGAACGTCGGGCAGGCCGGCAGACAGAAGCCGCAGCGCATGCAGTTCGTCAGCTGGTCGTAATCGAGCTTCAGCTTGAGCGTCGCCGCCATCGCCTCCTGCGCGGGGGTCGACTGCCGGGCGAGCTCGCCGAGGCCCGTGCGCACTTGAATTTGGTTAGCCACGGTCGATCACCACCCTCTTGCGGGTCGCCTTGGCGAACATCTTCCCGGGATTCAGAAGGTTGTGCGGGTCGAACGCCTGCTTGATGCCGCGCATCATCTCCATCCCCGCCGCGCCGACCTTCCATTCGAGGAACGGCGCCTTCACGAGACCGACGCCATGCTCGCCGGTGATCGTGCCTCCGAGCCGAATCGCCGCTTCGAAAATTTCCTCGAACGCCGCCTCCACCCGATGAACCTCGTCTTGGTCCCGCGCGTCGGTCGTCGCCGTCGGGTGCAGGTTGCCGTCCCCGGCATGGCCGAACGTGGCGATCTGTACGTTGTGCTTCGCGGCGATGCGGTTGATCTCGAGCACCATCTCGGCGATCTTCGACCGCGGCACCGTCGCGTCCTCGAGAATCGTCGTCGGCCTAAGGCGCGCCAGCGCCGTGAACGCGCTGCGCCGCGCCGTCATCAGCTTCAGCGCCTCCTCCGGCGTCGCCGCCACCTCGACGCGATCGGCCGATTCGCCGCGGCAAATCGATTCGATCCGCTCGATGTCGCGCTCGACCGCCGCCGGGTCGCCGTCCTGCTCGATGAGCAGGATCGCCTCCATGTCGCGCGGCAGTCCGAGCTTCGCGAAGTCGTCGACGACCCGAATCGTCGGGTTATCCATAATCTCCAGAGTCGCGGGAATGATGCGGGCTTCGATGATCTTGGACACCGTGCGCGCGGCGCCGTGCAGATCCTTATACATCGCGATCATCGTCTTTTTGAATTTCGGCGGCGGGATCAGCTTCAGCGTCGCCTCCGTAATGACGGCGAGCGTCCCCTCGGAGCCGACGAGCAGCTTCGTGAGGTCGTAGCCGGCGACGTCCTTCATCAGCTTCCCGCCCGTCCGAAGGATGTCGCCGTTCGCGAGCACCGCCTCGAGCCCGATGACGTAATCTTTGGTCGTGCCGTATTTCAGCCCTCTTAGGCCCCCGGAGCATTCGGCGATGTTGCCGCCGATCGTGGAGACGGCCATCGAGCTCGGGTCCGGCGGGTAGAAGAGGCCCAATTCCTCCACGTGCGTGATGAACTGTTTCGTGTTGAGGCCCGGCTGCACGGTGGCGGTGAGATTTTCGAGATCGACCTCGAGAATGCGGTTCATCCGGTGCATGACCATGACGACGCCGCCTTGCACCGGCACCGTGCCGCCGCACAAATTCGTGCCCGATCCGCGGGAGACGAGCGGGATCCGGTGCTTATGAAGCACCTTCAGCGTCTGCGATACTTGTTCGGTATTTTCCGGATAGACGACGGCGTCGGGAAGCGACTGCAGCATCGGCGTCCCGTCGTACGAATGGGTCACGAGCGTCTGCGGGTCGTCCTTCACATAATCCGGCCCTAAGACGGCGGCTAATTCTTGTTTGGCTTGTTCCGAAATCACGGCTTCGGATCCCTCCGTTTTTCGAGTAAGTCGTCAGGTCATCTGATGACTTTTGGTTGATTCTAGCATACAATAAAATGGATGAAATGAATATCGTTAATTTTCTATAGAAAAGAGGGGTTCCCCATGTCGCCGCCACCTCGCGGTCCGAACGAAACGCAAGACTCGGCCTCCCTTTCCGCCCCCTCCCGCCCGCTCAAGAGCTCGGATTGGGTGCGGGCCGATCTGGAGCGGCAGCTCGAGGACGGCACGTTCTCCCCCGGCGCGAAGCTGCCGTCGGTGGACGAGTTGTGCCGCCGATACGGCGTCGGCCGCTCTACCGTGCGCGAAGCGATGAGCGCCTTGAAGGCGATGGGCCGCGTGTCGATCCGGCAAGGCGGCGGCACGTACGCGCTCGCTTCGGAGGCGCCGCGCCACCCCGCGGCGCGCGAGCCCGACGCGTGGCACGACCGCGCCGCGACGCTGCGGCGCATCCTCGAGGTGCGGCGCGTGCTCGAGACCGGCTGCGCGGCGCTCGCCGCCTCGAATCGAACCGCGTCCGACGTCGCGGCGCTGGAATCGCTGCTCGCGGACATGGCGCGCGGGCTCGACGACGACGGCGCGCTCGGCGAGCAGGCGGACGTCCGGTTCCACCTCGGCATCGCCGAGGCGACGCATAACCCGATGCTGGTCGACATGATGCGCTCCATCACGGAGCGGCTGCACGACAGCATGAAGGACACCCGCGCGCTGTGGCTGTACGCCGAGAAGTCTTCGGCCGAGCGGCTCGTGCGGGAGCACCGCTCCATCTTCGAAGCGGTGAAGCGCGGCGACGCCGCCGAAGCCCGCCGCCGCATGGAGGCGCATATCGCCAAGGTCGAGCAGGTGCTGAACGAACCGACGTAACGCCGCTGCCCATTTTCGAAAGAGATCAGAAAAACCGTCAGGCACAAAGCCGCCTGACGGTCCTTAGTGGGCATTCCCCAAACTCGGGTATCGGCATGACCAATGGCGGAGGTTTTCGCGATCGTTCAGCTGAGCGAAGGTCATTCCAGTAGAAGGAGCGCCGGAACACGCGCGCCTTCTCCCTCCACTCCTCCGCTGCTCGTTCGTTATTCCTCGTCCTCCGGTTCGCAGACGACTAACGTGAACAAGTTCAAAGGAAACAGAGACGGGACGTTCCTCCCGGGGACCCGCACGAACTCGATGAAATCTCTGCCGACGCGGATCAGTTTGCCTCTAAATCTCCCCATGCCTTCGGCGGTAGCCGTCAACTCTCTCGGCCGGACCCGCTTCGCCGGCGAATGGAGCTCGACGATGAACGAGGTTTTATAAAAGACCTTCGTCGCCCCTACTTTGAAAGATGTCAACGTGACGTCTCTGAGCACTCCCCTCGTCTTCGTCAATTGCGGCATGCCGGGCTGATATAACGTCACGGTCCGGCCCGCAAGCGGCTTCAACCGTTGGATTAACGTCATATTCACGGGCGCCGGACAATCCCGAATGTCTATATCGCTCAATATGTTCCCCTCCTGATTTAGTAGATCCTACCATCTAAATCTATGCATTCTCTCGTAGACGGATTGGGTGAGGCCGAGAAATAGGTTTAAGAACAGGCTCGCCCCGCCCGCCCCCGCGCCGGTCTTGCGACATTAGTCGGAGTTTCTCCGACTGCGGCCCGCTCCCGCGCCGAATCCGCGCCGTTAGTCGGAGTTTGTCCGACTGCAGCCCGCTCCCGCGCCGAATCCGCGCCGCTAGTCGGAGTTTCTCCGACTGCGGCCCGCTCCCGCGCCGAATCCGCGCCGTTAGTCGGAGTTTCTCCGACTACAGCCCGCTCCCGCGCCGAATCCGCGCCGTTAGTCGGAGTTTGTCCGACTGCAGCCCGCTCCCGCGCCGCATCCGCGCCGTTAGTCGGAGTTTCTCCGACTGCAGCCCGCTCCCGCGCCGCATCCGCGCCGTTAGTCGGAGTTTCTCCGACTGCGGCCCGTGTCAGCGGCGTATTCGCTGCGTTAGTCGGAATTTGTCCGACTGCGGCCGCCCCGCCCGCGAACGCCGGCCGCAGGTTCCTCCCTTTTCGCCGACTCCCGAAAAAAATGATGTCATCGGCAATGATGACGCGACCTCATTTTCCTTCAATTGAAGGTGAAACCGGTTTCCCTTACGATTTGATTATCGGAACATGAAACATACTAACCCAATACAGTTGGAAAACGAGGAGGATGGACCCATGAACGCAACGACGCAAGACGGGGCGGCAAACGGAGGGGCTCGCGTCGCCGTCCAGAAGTTCGGCCGATTCCTAAGCGGCATGGTTATGCCGAACATCGGCGCATTTATCGCATGGGGATTGATCACGGCTTTATTCATCCCGACCGGATGGATCCCGAACGAATATCTCGGCGCGCTCGTCGGCCCGATGATCACGTATTTGCTCCCGATCCTGATCGGATATACGGGCGGCACGATGATTCACGGCACGCGCGGCGGCGTCATCGGCGCCGTGGCGACGATGGGCGTCGTCGTCGGAGCGGACATTCCGATGTTCCTCGGCGCGATGATCGTCGGTCCGCTCTCGGCTTGGGTGCTGAAGCGGTTCGATAAGTCGATCGAAGGCAAAGTGAGAGCGGGCTTCGAAATGCTGGTCAACAACTTCTCGTCCGGCATTATCGGCGGCGCGCTCGCGATTCTCGCGTACGTCGGCATCGGGCCGGTCGTGCAGGCGATCAGCCAAGCGCTCGCGAGAGGCGTCGGCGTGCTGATCGACACGGGCCTCTTGCCGCTCGCGAACGTCCTGATCGAGCCGGGCAAGGTGCTGTTCCTGAACAACGCGATCAACCACGGGGTGCTCAGCCCGATCGCGCTCGATCAAGCGTCCACCGCGGGCAAGTCGATCATCTTCCTGCTCGAGGCGAACCCGGGTCCGGGTCTCGGCATCCTGCTCGCGTACTGGCTCGTCGGCCGCGGCATGGCGAAGCAGTCGGCGCCGGGCGCGACGATCATTCACTTCCTCGGCGGGATTCACGAAATCTACTTCCCGTATATCCTGATGAACCCGCGTCTCATTCTCGGCGCGATCGCGGGCGGCGTCGTCGGTACGTTCACGTTCCTGATCACCGGCGCGGGCCTCGTCGCTTCGCCGTCGCCGGGCAGCATCTTCGCCCTCATCGCGATGTCGCCTAGAGGCGGCATGCTGCCGGTGCTGACCGGCGTCGTCGCATCCGCCGCCGCGTCCTTCGCGGTATCGGCGCTGCTGCTGAAGACGGGCAAACAGACGGACGACGATCTCGAACAGGCGCAAACGAAGATGAAAGAAATGAAAGCCGCCGGCACGAACGGCGCCGTCTCGGCGACCGCCTCCACGGTGAACGGACCGACGAAGTCCAAGGGCGAAGTGAACAAAATCGTCTTCTCCTGCGACGCGGGCATGGGCTCGAGCGCGATGGGCGCCTCCATCCTGCGCAAGAAGGTGAAGGCGGCGGGCTTGCCGCTCACCGTCACGAACACGGCGATCAACGACATTCCGCAGGACGCCGACATCGTCATTACGCACAAGACGCTTACGGACCGCGCGCGGCTGAAGGCGCCGAACGCGGAGCATATCTCGATCGACGACTTCCTGAAGAGTCCGGAATACGACGAGCTCGTCAAGCGGCTTCAATAATCGAACATGCCGGATCGACCGTAACGCTGACGACGCTGTTTTGTCGTCGGCGTTGCGTCCATTGTAGCGACGAGGGGGAGCTGGCGCGATGAAGGTGTCTCAACGCCAAAAGAAAATCGTCGAAGCGCTGCTCCGCGCGTCGAGCGATCTATCCGCCGGAGAGCTGGCCAAGGCGGCCGACGTCAGCGCGCGCACCGTGCACCGGGAGCTTGCGGACGTAGAATCGCTGCTCGCGGACGTCGGCGTCGGCCTGCAGAAGAAGGCGGGCGCCGGCATTCGGCTCGATGCCGATCCGGGACGGCTCGAAGCGCTCGAGCGGATTCTCCTCCACGCGGAATCCGACGAGCTGTCGTCGACGGATCGACGGACGCTGCTGCTTTGCGCGCTGCTTGAGGCGAGCGAACCGGTGAAGCTGTTCGCGCTCGCCCACGAGCTGCAGGTGACGACGCCGACCGTGACGAGCGATCTGGACGAGGTCGAGCGATGGGCGGCGCGGGACGGTTTGACGCTTGTCCGAAGGCGCGGGTACGGGGTACAGCTGGAAGGCGACGAAGCCGGAAAACGAAGCGCGATCCGTCGTCTCGCTTGGGAGACGCTGGACGACTCCGACCTGTTCGGCCGGCCGGAAACGGGCGATCGCCCGCTCCACCCCGTCACCGCCAAGCTGCTCGAGCTGATCGGCAAACCGCACTTCTTCCGGCTGGAGCGAGCGCTGTGGGCGAACGAAGCGGCGGGAGCGAAGGAGCTCTCCGAGACGGCTTACACCCGCATGCTCGTGCGGCTGTCCGTCGCGCTCGCCCGCTTCGGCGCCGGCCATCGGATCGGCGCGTCGGGAAGCGCCGTACCGCCGCCGGACGCGGCCGCGGTTGCGGACGCGCTCGGCCGGGAGCTCGGGCTCGACCTGCCTCCCGAGGAGATCGCGTACGTCGCCGGCGTGCTGACGGAGGACGAGTCGGACGACGACGGCGTCGGCGTCGCGGGAGCGGATCCGCGGCTGTTCGAGACGACGGCCGCGCTCATCGCCGACGTGGAGCGCCGGATGCACGCGTCGCTCGCCGGCGACCGGCAGCTTCGGGAGGGGCTGCTGCAGCATCTGGAGCCGGCCATCGCGCGACTCCGCGAAGGCGGTTCGATCCGCAACCCGCTGCTGCCGCAAATCAAGAAGGATTACGAGACGCTCTTCCGAAGCGTCAAGGAAGCCGCGAAGGAGACGCTGCAGGAACGGGAGCGAGGGCTCGCGGTGCCGGACGAGGAGATCGGGTTTCTCGCGATGCATTTCGGCGCGGCGCTCGAGCGCGCCAAGCAGCTGCCGGGCGCCGTCCGCGCTCTGCTCGTGTGCACGAGCGGCATCGGCTCCTCGAAGATGCTGGCCGTCCGGCTCGCGAAGGAATTCCCGCAGCTGCACGTCGTCGGCAACGTCTCTTGGTACGAAGCGGCGCACAGTCCGAAGGACCGCTACGACCTGATCGTGTCGACCGTCGACCTGCCGCTGCCGCCAGAGCAGTACATTAAGCTGTCTCCCCTCTTGAACGAGGAGGAGACGGATCGGCTGCGGCGCTTCCTGCGCGGCGCGGCCGAACGCAAGCGGGCGCAAGGCGCCGCGCCGACGGGAGCCGGGCCGCCGGCGGGAGCCGCGGCCCCGAACGAAGACGCGCTCGAGCGGCTCCGCGCGCTGAAGCAATACGCCGACGGCGCGGTCCGGCTGCTCGACGCGTTCGTCGTCGGCCGGCTGGCGACGAACGGCCGCGGCATCCGCGAGCTGCTGCTCGACGCGTGCGGGCGAACCGCCGCGGCCGGCGTCGCGAAAGCGGTGACGGACCGGCTGCTCGAACGCGAGCGCCAAGGCTCCGTGCTGATCCCGGACACCGATCTGGCCTTATTCCATACGCGCAGCGACGCGATCGAGGCGCCGACGCTCGCGTTGTTCCGACTCGACGAACGAATCGATACGGGCGCGGACCGCCCGGTCTCCCGCTTCCTGCTCATGCTCGCGCCGAAGCGCCTTCCGAAGCGCGAGCTCGAGCTGCTGAGCGAAATCAGCGCGATGCTGCTGCAAGAAGACTTCGTCGAAGCGCTGCAAACCGATGACGAAGCGCGCATCAAGCGATACCTAGCGAATCAACTAGAAGCTTATATAAAGAACAATATCGAATGGAGCGAGTGACGATGACCATCCTATCTACGAACAAAGTGAAGCTGGGCGCGAAAGCCGCCGACAAGAACGAGGCGATCCGCATGGCCGGCCGACTGCTCGTCGAAGCGGGGCATGTGCCGGAGGAATATATCGAAAAGATGATCGAGCGCGACGCCCTCTCCTCGACGTACATGGGCGGCGGGCTCGCCATCCCGCACGGCACCAACGAGGCGAAGCCGCTCGTGAAGTCGACCGGCATGTCGATTCTCGTCTTCCCGGACGGCGTCTCCTTCGGCGACGGGCAAGTCGCGAAGCTCGTCGTCGGCATCGCCGCCGTCGGCGACGACCATCTCGACATCCTGACGAACGTCGCCATGATTTGCTCCGACGAAGACAGCTTCGAGAGCATCCTTAACGCCGACTCGGAAGAGCGGTTGATCGCCATCTTCGAAAGCGGGATGGACGAATGATCGCCGTCCACTTCGGCGCGGGCAACATCGGACGCGGCTTCATCGGCCTCATGCTGTCGCAAGCCGGCTACGACGTCGTCTTCGTCGACGTCAACGAAGCGCTCGTCGCGGCGCTTCAGGAGCGTAAGCGATACGACGTCGAATTCGCGGACGGACGAGGCGAAGCGGTCGTCGTGCGGAACGTCGACGCGATCGACGGGAAGCGCGTCGACCTCGTGGCGGAGCGCATCGCCGGCGCGGATCTCGTCACGACGGCGGTCGGCGTGAACGTATTGAAGTTCATCGCGGACGGAATCGCTCGAGGCATCGAACGCCGTCTCGCCGCGGCGGCCGGCGGCTCCCCCGCCCCGCTGCACGTCATCGCCTGCGAGAACGCGATCGGCGGCAGCACGCAGCTCAAGGAACACGTCTACGCCCACCTGTCCGCGGAGACGCGCGAGGCGGCCGCCCGCTATGTCGCGTTCCCGGACGCCGCGGTCGACCGGATCGTGCCGCTCCAGAAGCATGACGATCCGCTGCGCGTCGCCGTCGAGCCGTTCGCCGAATGGGTCGTCGACCGGTCCGCGATGCTGCCGGGCGGCCCGCCGCCGATCGAAGGCGTCCATTACGTCGACCGGCTGCAGCCGTACATCGAGCGGAAGCTGTTCACGGTCAACACCGGCCATTGCTGCGCCGCCTACCACGGCTTCCTGCGCGGACACGAGACGATCCAGTCGGCGATGGCGGACGACGCGGTGCGCGCCGAAGTCGTCAGCATCCTTGAAGAGACCGGCGCGATGCTCGTCCGCCAATACGGCTTCCCCGAAGCGGAGCACCGGCGTTACCTCGAGACGACCGTCGAACGGTTCGCCAATCCGCATCTGACCGACGAGGTCGCGCGGGTCGGCCGCTCGCCGATCCGCAAGCTGTCGCCGAACGATCGCCTCGTCCGGCCGGCGACGCTCGCGCACGGGCTCGGCATCCCGGTGCCGCATCTCGCCAAGGCGATGGGCGCCGCCCTCCGCTTCGACGTCCCGGGCGATCCGGAGGCGGCGGAGCTGCAGCAGGCGCTGCGTCGCGACGGCGCGCCTGCCGTGTTAACGAGGGTGACCGGTTTGCCGGAGGACCATCCGATCCATAACCAAGCGGCCGCCGCGTACGAAGACCTCGCCGCCGAGGCTTCCCGAGCCGCCGACCCGAAAGGAGCGACCCGATCATGACGACGAAGCAACCGATTCCCGGCATCGCCGCCTCCCCCGGCATCGTCATCGCGAAGGCGTACGTAGCCGAGGCCGAATCGTTCGTGCCCGAGCTCGCCAGCGCGGCGAATCCCGCCGCGGAGGAAGCCCGGCTCGACGCCGCGATCGCGAAAGCCCGCGCGGAGCTCGAGGCGATCAAGAACGACGCGGCCGCGCGCATCGGCGCGGACAAGGCGGAAATTTTCGAAGGTCATCTGCTCTTGCTCGAAGATCCGGATCTGATCGACGGCATCCGCGAGAAGCTGACGTCCGACGGCGTCACCGCCGAATACGCGTTGTACGAAACGGCGCAAGGCTTTATCGAGGTTCTGCAGAGCATGGACAACGAGCTGCTGCGCGAGCGCGCCGTCGACGTGAAAGACGTCTCGGGACGCATCATGAGCCATCTGCGCGGCGTGCCGCACGCCAGCCTTAGCTCGATCGCCGAGCCGTGCGTCGTCGTCGCCCGCGACCTGACGCCGTCGGATACGGCGCAGCTCGATCTCGCCTACGTGCAAGGCTTCGTAACGGAAATCGGCAGCCGTACGTCCCACTCGGCTATCATGGCGCGGTCGCTCGAAATTCCGGCCGTCGTCGGCGCGGGCGAAGCGGTGCTCGCCATTCGGGCCGGTGCGACCGTCATTCTCGACGCCGTCGAGGGCCGCGTCCACGTCGACCCGTCTCCCGAGCGGCTCGCCGAATACGAGGCGAAGAAAGCGGCGTACGACAAAAACAAAGCGGAGCTTGCGCTGCTGAAGGACCGTCCGACCGTCTCGAAGGACGGCCATCGCGTCGAGCTGGCCGCGAACATCGGCAGCGTGAAGGATTTGGAGAAGGTGCTGGACAACGGCGCCGAGGCGATCGGCCTGTTCCGAACGGAATTTTTATATATGGGGCGTTCCTCCCTCCCGACGGAGGAAGAACAGTATCAAACCTATAAGCATGTCTTGGAAAAGATGAACGGCAAACCGGTCGTCATCCGCACGATCGACATCGGCGGCGACAAGGAGCTGCCGTATCTCGGCCTCCCGAAGGAATCGAACCCGTTCCTCGGCGAGCGTGCGCTCCGATTCGCGCTGCGGCGCGAGGACGTATTCCGCCCGCAGCTCCGCGCCTTGCTGCGAGCCAGCGCGCACGGCAACCTGAAAATCATGTTCCCGATGGTTGCCGTGCGGGAGGAATGGCTCGCCGCGAAGCGGCTGCTGGACGAAGAGCGCGAGAAGCTGAAGGCGGAAGGCGCGAAGGTCGCGGACCGGATCGAAACCGGCATCATGATCGAAATTCCGGCCGCCGCCATCGCCGCGGATACGTTCGCGAAGGACGTCGATTTCTTCAGCATCGGCACGAACGACCTGATTCAATATACGATGGCCGCCGACCGCATGAACGAGACGGTGTCGTATTTGTATCAGCCGTGCCACCCATCGATCTTGCGGCTCGTGCAGATGGTCATCCAGGCGGCGGAACGGGCGGGCAAGTGGGTCGGCATGTGCGGCGAGATGGCCGGCGACGAGACGGCGATCCCGCTGCTGCTCGGCCTCGGGCTGCATGAATTCAGCATGAGCGCGGGCTCCGTCCTGCCGGCGCGGAGACAGATCGCCTCTCTCTCCCGCGAGGAGTGGAAGGCGCATGCGGAGCAGGCGCTTCGCATGAGCGGCCATGCGGAAGTGAAGGAATTCGTCCAACAACAACGAAGGAGCGTGACCGTATGATCAGTCAAACATTCACCGTCGCGAACCCTCAAGGGTTCCACGTCCGTCCGACGAAGACGTTCGTCGAGAAGGCGAGCGCCTTCCCTTGCAAGATCAACGTCATCAACAAAGGCAAAAAAGTGAACGGCAAGAGCTCGCTGAGCATGCTCACGCTCGGCATCGCCCAAGGCGACGAAGTGACGCTCGAAATCGACGGCGAACAGGAACAAGAAGCTATGGAAGCGTTAGGTCCGCTCTTCGGACAAATCCACGAATAGATGTAACATTTTGTAAAATTAGACTGCTCCGGAACGAATGTCCGGGCAGTCTAATTTTTTTTGCCAAAATCTATTAAATTTATGATACTATTACGGATGCGAAAACGTTTAGATTCGATAGAGACAAGAGAGGCTGAGTCATTTGCCGAACCCGCCGTTTACTACAACTCCTCTATTTTCGATCGAACAACATAAATTTCTCCTCGAACAATTGCCGGATCCCGTAGCGGTGTATACCGGACTTCGTATCGTTTACGCGAATCCGGCCGCCGCGGCCATCGTCGGCGCCCGCTCTCCCGAGCAGCTGATCGGCCGGGCGGTCCTCGACTTCGTTCCGCCGGAGCACCGCGCTCCGGAAGCGCCGGGCATCCCCTCCCAGCTTAAGCCGAACGCCGGCGAGCCCGCCATCGAGCATTGGCTTCGGCTCGACGGCTATCGCGTCACCGTACAGACGAAATCTTTCCCTATCCTATATGCCGGCGAACCGTCCGTATTAATGATTTGTAAGGACATGACCGCCGAAATCGGCTACGAGCAATCGCTTCGCCGCAACGAGCAGCTCTTGCTGAACGTCGTGCAATATTCGCCGGAGGCGATCGTGCTGCATGCCGACGATATCGTGTATTACGCGAACGACGCGACGGTCCGCATGTTCCGCGCCTTCAGCGCTTCCGAGCTGATCGGACGCAACATCTATGATTTCATACATAAAGACTTTCATGAAGCAGGGAAGCGGCGCCTGTCCGAAGCGAAGGAGCGCGCCGGCACGAGGCTCGGTTTCACCGTACATAAGTTCACCCGCCTCGACGGCGAAACGTTCGATGCGGAAGTGTCCAGCGTGGTGATCGAAAATGCGGACGACCGCTTCGCAGGACGCTACATACAGACGGTGCTTCGCGACGTGACGGAGCGCATCGCCCGCGAGAAGGAACTGCTCGACCATTCGCAGCGGTTCGAACGGCTGTTGAAGTTTTTGCCCGAGCCGATCGTGATCACCGACCACGGCGCCATAATTTACTGCAACAAGTCGACGGCGAAGCTCGTCCGCGCCTCGAGTAAAGACGAAATTATCGGCAAGAGCATCTTCGACTTCATTCACTCCGATCATCACCAGGACTCCGTTCGAGTCGTGCGCGACGTCATGCGGACCTACGATGCGACGCCCTTCCAAGAGCGCAAAATCATCTGCTGCGACGGAAGCGTCATCTCGGTCGAAATTTCGAGCATTCGGATCGATCACTATAACGGAAAATCGGTCACCCTCAGCGTCATGCGGGACCTCACCGAACGCAAGGAAGCCGAAGAGCTCTTGATCCGTTCCGAGAAGCTGTCGGTCATCGGGCAGCTGGCGGCCGGCGTCGCGCACGAAATTCGCAACCCGTTGACGTCGCTCCGCGGGTTCACGCAGCTGCTCCGCCGGGAGCTGGATCCCGCCCGCTTCTATTACATCGAGACGATGCTCAGCGAGCTCGATCGCATGACCTATATCGTCAACGATTTCATGAGCTTGTCGAAGCCGCAGCTCGTCGCGTACCGCAATCACGAACTTGCGGATACGCTTCGCGCCGTCCTGCTCGTCATCGAGAGCGAGGCGCTCCTGCACAACATCGCCGTGCACTGGGACCATCGCGGCGGCCTGCCGCCGGTTCGCTGCGACGAACATCGCATGAAGCAGGTGTTCCTCAACGTGCTGAAGAACGCGATCGACGCCATGCCGGACGGCGGCGCGATTCACTTGAAGATGGAAGCCGTCGGCGACGAGCTGCTCGTCCGCATCCGGGACGAAGGACCCGGTATGCCGAAGGAGCTGATCGAACGGATCGGCGATCCGTTCTTCACGACGAAGTCGGACGGCACGGGGCTCGGGCTTATGATTTGCCACCGGATCGTCGAGGCGCATAACGGCTCGATCCGGTTTTCGAGCGCGCCTGGCGCGGGAACGACCGTAGACATACTCCTTCCGATCGCAACCGAAACCTAAAAAAAGGGCGAGTCGTCAGCCGTTCGGCTGAGACTCGCCCTTTTCCTCGGATACGCCTTACTGCTCCGCATGCACCGTAAACTTCGGGAACGCTTTGTCGAAGTGCGGGTTCTCGCCCGCGATCATAAGGCCTGCGCCCCAATCGATGTGCGTGTTCTCCGTCGGGAAGTCCGACGGGTCCTTATATTGGAACAGTACGTTCCGGCGCGTGCGCTCGCTTCGGTTCGGACCGGAGCCGTGAATCGTCAAGTAGTTGAAGAACAAGACGTCCCCCGCTTCCGCCGGACAAGGCGTTCCCATCGAAATCGGGTATTCGACATGATTCAAGTAATGTCGGCCGACATGCGGAATCGGGCCTTGCTTATGCGACCCCGGGATGACGTGCAGGCACCCGTTCGCCTCGTCGGCGTCGTCCAGATGCAGGCTCGCAGCCAACATCGTATGGTTGGCATGCGGGAAATACGGGTGGTCCTGATGCATCGGGAAGGCGGCGCCGTTTTCCGGAGGCTTCACCAGCATCTTGGAGTGATGGACCTGCACGTTCGGTCCGATCAACTGCGTCAGCACCGCCGCCATGTTCGGATGCGTCATCGCGCGCATGAACGACGCGTCGTGATAGTGCACGTCATGGAACCCTTTAAGCACCAGCTTCTTCAGCTCGTCGGCCGGCAAATAATCGCCTTGCCACGCATGATTCGCATCCTTCTTCGCCTTCGCCGCGCGCTGAATGATGCGCTCCACGCCTTCTCGCATGACCTCGATGTCCGCCTTCGGGATGACACCCTTTACCAGCAGATACCCGTTCTCTCGATAAAACTCCGCTTCCTTCGCTCCGATCATCGTTCGCGTCCCCTTCGTCCAAGTGATATAAATCATTGCGATTTGTGACTTTATTATATTTCGAGTACCATGGAATCGTATTTGTTCGGGGGAGACACGTTTTTACCCGATTCGGACATAAGAGGGGGAGCCGCGATGGAACGCATGCGGGAGAGCGAACAGATGTTGAACCGAACGGCACTGACGCTGCCGGGGGCGGACGTCTCGTTCCGGGTGCAATTCTGGGGAAATAACCCGACCCACTACGACAACCCGGTGCATAAGCATTCCGTCTTCGAAATCTGTTACGTATGGGACGGCGTCGGGGAATACGGCGAATTCGAGGGGGAAGAGCGGGTGTACCCGCTGCGCCAAGGGACGTTGTTCTGCTCGCGGCCCGGCGTCGTGCATCAAATCCGGAGCGCTTCCGGCTTATCGCTGTCGTTCGTCTCCTTCGACGTCGACGAAAACCGTTCGTCCCCGGAAGAGGTCGAACGGTTCCGAAGGCTCGCCTCGGACGCGGAGGTGTGCCTGTACGACGCGGGCGGCGCGCCGACGGTGTCGCTCTGGCGGGCGCTGCTGCTGCCCTCGGAACCGCATCTGCGGCTGTCCGGCGCTTCCGCTTCCGGCGTCGCGCATGCGCTGCTTCGTTCGTTCGCAGACGTCTTCTCTCCTCGCCGACCGGCGAACGACGTCCGGCGCACCCACTCGACGGAACACTTGCTCCGGCGCGCGAAGCTGTTCGTCCGCGACAACCTCGACGCGCCGCTGACGCTCGCGCGCGTCGCGGAATATTTGAACGTGTCCGAGCGGCACGTCTCTCGCATCTTCGCGGGCGGCATCCACGAGTCGTTCAACGGGTACGTGCGCGAGGAGCGCATTCGCCAAGCCGAATACTTATTGACGCATACCGACCAAGCGATCAAAGACATCGCCGAGCGGACCGGCTTCGGCACCGTCCATTCGTTCACGCGCGCCTTCGCCCGGAAGACCGGTCTCCCGCCCGGGCGCTACCGAGAGGAGCGGGGCGGGGAGCGGTAGTCATGGCTATTCGTTATTTTCGATAAACCCTGTACAACGTCTGGCCGATGTCCAGCAGCAGGAACAACGCGACGACCGGAGCGATCCACTTCGCCGCATATCGGCTCCAGAGCCGGAAGCCTTCTCCGTCGATCGGAAAGAAGCCTGCTTGCACGAGCTCATCGACGAAGCTTGGATTGTACACCGAAGGGTCCGTGAACGCGAAGACGACGAAGACGGCGGAGAGCGATTGGAGCGCGATGTACGCCCAAGCGAGCGGCGGCGTCCAGCGGCGCTGCCGCAGCTTCCATGCGCTCAACGAGACGGTGGCCGCGGCGATGGCGAGAAAGCCCCAAGCGTAAGGACGAATGCCCGCCTCCGATAAAAACGGGACGATCGCTCTCCCCCCCTCGCCGGACGGAATCACGACCCCGAAGACGTTCGGGAAAAACACGACCAGCGCCGTAATGAACACCGTAAACGCGATGCCCGCGATCGGGTCGCTCTTCGGGATGCGCCGTTTCGAGTCGGGCACCTCGGGCAGCTGCAGCGGCGTCCAAGGTTCCTTATGCGAGCGGAGCTCCCATGCTTTCCCGTCCGCTCCGACGAAGCTCAACGCGATGAAGATCGCCGTCACCCATCCGAAGCCGTGCGGAATCGCGAAGGTGAAGACCGACACGATCGCGTCGACGAAATAATCCAGAATGTTCATCGGATCGATCACCGCCCGGATCGCGAATACGACCATGAGCACGATCCCGATCGAGGCGCCGACAACCTTCAGCACGGCGATATAGGCGTCCGTCAGCTCCGGCGCGATCACGTACCGCGGGCGCCCCCGGTACTTCTCCGCAAGCGCGGCCGGGTCGCCAAGCTCCATCAATACTTCTTCCACCGCCGCGCGCTCGTCTCGCTCCGACCTATCGCTCGCGAAGCGCTCCTCGAGCATGTCTTCGATCAAACCTCGCAGCTCCTTGTCGATTTCCTTCCGCTGCCGCTCCGGCAGCCGCTGCGTCACCGCGAACGCATAACGATCGATCATTTCCATTTGAGTAACCTCCCTAAGCTTTCTTATCCGGCTCGATTAACGACTGTACGCCTTCCGCCATCCGCGTCCATTCCGCGCATAACTCCTCGTATACCCGCTTCCCCGTCTCGCTGAGCAAATAATATTTGCGGGGGCGCGCCTCGTTCGTGTCCCATTGGCTTTCGAGCAGTCCCTGCTTCTCCAGCCTGCGCAGCAACGGGTACAACGTGCCCGGGTCGACCTGAATTCCCTTCTCCTCGAGCACGCCGACCAGCGAGTATCCGTACTGCGCCTCCGTCAACCGGCTGAGCACGCCGAGAATGATCGTGCCTCTTCGCAGCTCCTGCACGAACCCGTTTACGAGGTCCTGCATATCCTTTTCGCTCATTTCATCAGCTCCTGGTTATAATATACTGTATGTCACACACTATTGTAAAGTGACCATTATTAAAAATTTTATATTGGTGTGATTTTTACCATGATGTATCTGCATGCTTCCTCCCCGCCGTTATCGAATTAAGTCCCTATTTGTACCCCGTGCTTCCTTTCAAACTTGATTTCCTTAGCTCAGGTACAGGCGCACGGCCCATTTTAATCTGATTCCCTCTGTTCAGGGCACAGCGCGGCGCTTCGCGGTCAACTCCGCGTCTCACGATCATTCCCCTGCAGGTTTGCGCCTGCATGCTCCCGCCTACATCGCACCGTCTCCTATATGTACTCTGTGCTTCCTTTCAAACTTGCAATGCTCTTTCTAACCCGATTCCCTCTGTTCAGGAACGCTAATCGCCGTCCTCTCCGGGCCGGATCCGCGTCTCGCCACCTTACCGATACGCGCAAACCGTCCTTCCCTCGTTTCCGGCTCCCTCGTTCATGCTCCCCGCTTCTTTCTGGACTAATTTCCTTAGCTCAGGTGAGGCGCACGGCGGCGGCAAACTTCGGCGCTCCCCCTATGCATCAGGCTTCCCCCGGGACCCAATGACCCCACAGCAAGGCTTTGCCACGTGACGAGATCTTCTGATCAGAGGAAATCAGGTTAGAAAGAAGCGCGTAGAGACACCTCCCCCACCCGACGAACTCCCCAAATCAATGCGCTGCCTAGCGACGAAAGCCTCTGAGCAAAGGAAACCAGGTTAGAAAGAAACGCGTGGAGAGACTCCATCCACCGGGATCCGCGGGTGGCACATTGAGCAGAGGTATTCGTTTAGAAAAAGCGTGGCGACGCCGCCTGCAGCCCGCAGGGAAGTTTGTCTTCGCACCACCGGTTCGATATAGTTAGTTACATAATGTGTCTAACTCGAACGAAGCAAAAGGAGCTGTCAGCCGCATGAACGAACCTACCGCTACGCAGGGGCGGATCCTGATCGTTACGGCCGTCGACGCCGAGCGGGACGCCGTGCTCCGCGGCATCGGCGACGATCCGCGCTTCGCCGTCGTCGCGGCCGGCGTCGGGCCGGCGTTCGCCGCGGCGGGCGCGGCGTTCGCGTTGGCCGAAGGCGGCTACGCGCTGGCGATCAGCGCCGGCATCGGCGGCGGCTTCGCCGGGCGAGCCGCCATCGGCGAGCTCGTCGTCGCCGACGCGATCCATGCCGCGGACCTCGGCGCCGAGACGCCGGACGGCTTCCGCGACGTGGAAGCGCTCGGCTTCGGCTCCGCGCGGTTCGCGGTCGACGCGGATACAGCGGCGCGCTGGGCCGAAGCGCTGCGTGAAGCCGGCCGCGCCGCCGCGGTCGGGCCGATCGCGACCGTGTCGACGGCGACCGGCACCGCGGCCACCGCAGCCGAGCTCGCGGCGCGCATTCCCGGCGTCGTCGCCGAGGGCATGGAAGGCGCCGGCGTCGCCGCGGCCGCCTACAAAGCCGGCGTGCCGACGCTCGAAATCCGCGCGATCTCCAACGCCGTCGGTCCGCGGGACCGCGCGGCTTGGCGGATCGGCGATGCGCTCGCGGCGCTCGAAGCCGCGTTCGCTTTATTACCGGAGGTGTTACGAAACCGATGAACGCGATGAAGATCGCCTTTTCCCCATGTCCTAACGACACGTTCGTCTTTCACGCTTGGGTGCACGGCCTCGTTCCCGGAGCGCCGTCGCTCGACGTCATGTACGCGGATATCGACGTGACGAACCGTCTGGCCGCCGGTCCCGACGGACTCGACGTCATGAAGATTTCTTACGCCGCCTTGCCTTGGGCGCTGAAGGATTACGCCCTCGTGCCGTGCGGCGGCGCGCTCGGCCGCGGCAACGGCCCGCTCGTGCTCAGCCGGCAGAACGCCGACCCCGCGGCGCTAGCGGGCAAGCGGGTCGCCGTGCCGAGCGAGCGCTCGACCGCTTATCTCCTGTTCCGCCTCTGGGCGGCGCAGCACGCGAAGGGCGCGATCGACATCGTCGTGATGCCGTTCCACGAAATTATGCCGGCCGTGCGGGACGGGCAGATCGACGCCGGTCTCGTCATTCACGAAGCCCGCTTCACCTACCCGTCCTACGGCTTGACCAAGCTGGCGGACCTCGGCGAATGGTGGGAGGCGGACACAGGCCTTCCGATTCCGCTCGGCGCCATCGTCGCCCGCCGCTCCCTTGACCGCGATGCGATCGCCCGCTGGGCGCGCGCGTCCGTCGAATACGCTTGGGCGCACCCGGAGGCGTCCCGCGCCTATGTCGCGGAGCACGCGCAAGAGATGGACCCGGACGTCGCGAAGTCGCATATCGAGCTGTACGTGAACGACTTCACCGCGAATCTCGGCGACGAAGGGTTCGCCGCGGTCGATTCGCTGCTTGGCCGCGCCGCGAAGGAAGGGCTCGTCCCCGCGTTCGATCTTGCCGCGCTTCGATAAGCCGATCATGTCGCAAAATTATAGCACCCATGTCGCAATCGTCGGATGTCGGCGGCGGCCCGGCTGTGATACAGTGTAGCCGAGCAGGGGATATTTTCGAAAAAAGGCGAGGGATCCGTAATGGAGAAACGTATTAAAATCGGCATCATCGGCAGCGGCGGCATCGCCGGCGCGCACGTGAAAGCGTACAAGGAATTGGATTACGTCGACATCGTCGCGGTCGCGGACGTCGTGCCGGGGCGAGCGGAGCAATTCATCGCGAAGTGGGAGCTCGGCTTCGCGGCGGCGTACGACGACCACCGGAAGCTGCTCGAGCTCGACCTCGACGGCGTCAGCATCTGCACGCCGAACGTCGCGCACTACCAGACGACGATCGATGCGCTGAACGCCGGCAAGCAAGTCATGCTGGAGAAGCCGATGTCGGTGACGCTCGAGCAAGCGGTCGAGATGGTCCAGACGGCGAAAAAGACCGGCAACATGCTGAACGTCGGCTTCCAGCCGCGGTACGACCCGAATATGGCGCTGCTGAAGGACTTGGTGCAATCGGGACAGCTCGGCGACGTGTATTATGTGGAGACGGGCGGCGGCAGACGCCGGGGCATGCCGGGCGGCACGTTCATTCGCGAGGACTTGGCCGGCGCCGGCGCGATCGCGGACATCGGCTGCTATTCGCTCGACATGGCGATGAACACGCTCGGGAACCCAAAGCCGGTGACGGTGTCGGCGTATACGTCGAATCATTTCGGCACGAATCGAAAATATCACCCGGAAGCCGACCGCTTCCAGGTCGAGGATTTCGGCGCGGCGCTCGTGCGCTTCGACAACGGCCTCGTGATGAACTTCAAAATTTCGTGGGCGATGCACATGGACACGCTCGGCGCGACGATGTTCCTCGGCACGGACGCCGGGCTGAAGGTGACGCCGGCCGGCAAAGGTCCGTGGAGCGGCGTCTGGGACGGCAGCGTCGGTTCGATCACGATGTTCCACGACATTGCCGGCCACCATACGGAGAGCCCGATCCCGACGGTCGAGCACAAGAAAAACTTGTTCCACGAGAAGGTGCGCGACTTCGTCGAGGCGGTGCGCGACGGACGCCCGGCGCCGATTCCCGGCGAACAGATCGTCCGCAATCAGGCGGTCATCGACGGCATCTTGCGCTCCGCGAAGGCGAAACGCGAGGTCGAAGTGTTCATACCGGAGTTTTAACGATAAGAGGGGCTGTTGCGCATCTACCGCAACAGCCCCTCTTTCGTCCTTACCGCTCTCCTAACGCTTCCATCGCGACGCAGGCCAAGACGAAGGCGCCGACGCCGTGCAGGTCATTGTCGCTGACCGGACGCGTGACGTAGTTCCGGTAATCCCCCGCCGACGTCCCGATGCAAATGTCCGGCACGACGAGACGCCCCCCGTCGTCCGTGCGCAGCCGCTCGATCAAGCCGCGGTATCCGCGGCGCGCCGCCTCCAGCCGATCCTCCCCCGCGCAGCCGTGCTTCGCGGCGCCGGCGATCGCGTAGACGAACAGGCTCGTGCACGACGTCTCCAGCCAATTGTCGGCCCGGTCGCCCTTGTCTACCACTTGGTACCAGAGACCGCTCGCTTCGTCCTGGAACCGAACGAGCGCGTCGACGAAGCGGCCGAGCGCCGCCGCGAGCGCCGGGCGGCCCGGGTGCTCCGCCGGCAGCGCGTCGAGGAAATCCGCGAGCGCCATGCCGTACCAGCCGAGCGACCGCCCCCAGAATTCCGGAGAATTGCCGGTGTTCGGATCGGACCACGGCGCCTTCCGGCTTTCGTCCCAAGCGTGATACAAGAGGCCCGTCGCCTCGTCGGACATATGCCCTCGCATCCGCTTCTCCCACTCCAGCACCATCGGCGCGAGCTCGGCGTCTCCGTACCTCGAAGCGTACTGCAGCGCGAAGACGCCGCCCATATACAAGCCGTCGAGCCACATCTGGTACGGGTACTTATCCTTGTGCCAGTACGCCCCCTGCGACGTCGTGTTCAGCGTACGGAACAAGCCGCGCAGCTTGTCGGCGGCTATACGGTACCGCCGGTCGCCGGTACGTTCGTCCAACGCGAGCAGCAGCAGCCCCGGCATGATCGAATCGAGCTCGTCGCGGGCGAAGAGCAGGTTGCCGTCTTCGTCCACGAGATGGTCGACGTACCGCTTCGGATATTCGAAATACGCATCGTCTCCCGTTCGCTTCCAAACCTGCAGCATCCCTTGAAGGAAAATCCCTTGATGGTAATGCCATCGTCCCGCGGGCGGCAGCTCCTCCGGCGTAAACTTCTCCATCAACGAATCGCAGGCGGCTTTCGCGTAATCGAGCGGGGTGCGAAGCGCAGCCGCAGCGCGTTCTTCAGTGTTCATGAGCAGACTTATCTCCTCTCGGATAACGAATTGTGCTTCGCGGCCCGAACCGATTGTCCGGCACCGCCAGATGCCGATGCGGCAGTCCCGCCAGCTCGCGCAGCGTATAACGGATCAAGACGGCCTGCGTGCCCGCGTTCATGTCGCCTTCGACGAGGCCCAGACCGAGCGGCACCGCGACCGGCATGTCGGGGTACGACTCGCCCGGCTTCACCTGCGCGACGTTCGGCGCCGGCGGGGAGCCGTGAAGCTCCCGCGAGAAGCCGCCGTCGTCCCGCTTCAGCTTCGCCATATTCGCGAGCGTCGTCTCGGCGATCTCCGTCATCTCGTCCTCCGGGATGTCCGGTCTCATGGACGACAACAGGCTGATCGGGTTGCGGATATAACACATATCGAAGGCGGTTTCCGTCCGGAGCGCGTCGAGAATGGACCGGTAGATCCGGTCCTGCCGCGGCATCGGCACGCCGAACCGCCGATAGAACAGATGCAGCTTGAACGTCCCGGACAGCCGAACGTACGGCGCGCCCTCGCCCCAGAAGCCGGTGACGGGATCCTGGATGCCGTTCAAGTAATCGAACGCTTCACTAACGTAGGGCTCCCGCCGCTCCGGCGCGAGCGCGGCGAGATGCGCGCCGCAATGCGACAGCTTGTCGCAGCCCCGCCAGCTGTTCGCGAGGCTGATCGAGCGCAGCCAGTCGCCGAACGACGCCGGCGAAGCCATATACGCCGGCGTCGCGCCGCTCTCCGCCGGCTGCGAATAGAGCGGTTCCGCGCCGAGCTTGCCGAGCCCGTGCAAGCTGTACCCGAGCGCGCGGCCGACCATCACGTCGTCTAGGCGCATGTTCGGGTCGTCGTCGTAAAACCAACCGGTGCCCGGATCCTGCCTCGAGCGGAAAAAGCGAATCATTCCCTCGCGCATCCTGTCCTCCAGCCGCTCCAGCAAGCCGCATCGCTCAATAATGTTGAGCGCCTGCGCCGTCGACTCGATGTCGGGCGAGAAGCGTCCGGACTCCCTGGAGCTCCGGGCGTAATAAAATCCGCCCGACACTTCGTCGTACTGCCCCGCCAGCCAGTCGAAAAAACCGTCGAACAGCGCGTCGTCGTCCGCGAGGAGCGCCTCCATCCGTCGATTCATGCCTGCACTCCCCTCTCCCTCTCTTCGGTAAGCGGACGGTACGAGAATCGGCGGAACGTCGCCCGCCCGTCCCCGACGGCGTCCAATCCGACGCGAAGGCTTAAGAACCCGCCGAACGTATTGTGGTGCAGACCGGAGGCGTCGATCGTCTTGTCGTACCTCGACCACGTCGCGCCGTCGTCGAAGCTGTAGTAGAACGTCACGACATGCCGATCGTTCCGGATGCGGATCCGCGCCTTGCGGCCGAAGTCCGGCATCGCGGCGTAGCTCTTGAACGATCGGAAATGCCGCACGCCCCCCGAATGTAAGCCGATGCCCAGGTATGCCGAATCGTTGTAATACAGCAACAATCTCGCTTCCGCGTCACCCTCGACGACCGCCTCGACTTCGGCTTCGTACCGCTCGTGCTTCGGCATGAACAGCAGCGGCGAAGCGCCGTCCGCTCCGGCGACGGCAAGCCCGTCCGGGCTTAGCGCGAATCGGTCCTCCGGACGCCGCCCTTCGCATTGCCAGTGCAGCGCGAGCGACGACCCTCGGAAGTCGTCCTCGAACGGTCCCGCGTCGACGACGGCTTCGATCGGGTTCGGCGCCGTGCGGAACCAGCCGTCGTCCGTCCACTCGATCCGCTCGACGAGCGTCTGCCGCCCGAGCGTATGGAAGCCGTTCAAGTACGCGTGGTACACGATCCGCCACGTGCCGTCCGGCGCGTCGACGAGCGAGCCGTGCCCCTTCGACCACCACCGCTCCGCGCTCGACGCCGTCCGCACGATCGGATTGTACGGCGAATGCTCCCACGGTCCCCAGGGCGTGCGGGATCGGGAGGACGCCGCCATATGGCTCGTCGGCGGTCCGGCCGTACCGCCGATCGCCACCGTGAGATAATAGTACCCGTTATGGTACGTGACCTTCGGCCCTTCCAAGCTGTATGCTTCGACGACCCAGTCGTCCGGGTACCGCCAGCCGTCATACACATGACGAGGCTCCGAGACGACGGACAATCCGTCCTTCGCCAGCTCGACGAACTCGCCCCCGGACATATGCAGGTACCGCTTGCCGTCCGGCCCGGCGACGTGTCCGGGGTCGATGCCCTTGATGCCGAGATCGATCGGGGGGCTCCACGGACCGGTCGGATGCGGCGCCGTGACGACCCAATTCGATCGGTTCGCCGGGAAGTAAATATAATAGGCGCCCTCGTACTCCGCGAAGTCCGGCGCCCATACGTCTCCCAGGTATTCCTGTAACGCGGCGGCGACCGGCGTCCAGCTCCGCAGGTCTCGAGAATGCCAAATGACGAGCCCGGGCGTCAGCTTATACGAGGAATGCGTCATATAATAGTCCTCGCCGACGCGGAAGATCGCAGGATCGGCGTAGTTGCCCGCGACGATCGGGGCGTAAATCGTAGGTTCCTTTTCCAAGAAGACGTCCCCCTCCTATCCCTTGATCGATCCGAGCAGCGCGCCCTTGGCGAAATGCTTCTGCAGGAACGGATACACGAGCAAAATCGGCAGCGTCGCCACGACGATGACCGCCATCTTCACCGTCTGCTCCGGCGGGCGCACGAAGTCTTCCATGCCGGACGTATCGGCGGTGAGACCGCTGGCCAAGATGACGATCTGCCGCAGAATGACCTGCACCGGCCACTTCGCCGCGTCGTTCAAGTACAAGATCGCCGTAATATACGTGTTCCAGTACGTTACCGCATAGAACAGAGAAATCGTCGCGATCGCCGGCATCGAAAGCGGAATGACGATGCGGAACAGGATGCCCCAGTCGTTGCAGCCGTCGATCTTCGCGGACTCCTCCAGCCCCTCGGGCAGATTCTGGAAGAAGTTCCGCATAATGATCAAGTTGAAGGCGTTGATCGCCGTCGGCACGACGAGCGCCGTCAGCGAATCGATCATGCCGAGCTCCTTGACGACCAGGAACGTCGGGATGAGTCCGCCGCTGAACAGCATCGTGAACACGACCATGAACATGATGCCGCCCCGCCCGTCCAAATCTTTGCGGGACAAGCCGTACGCCATCAGCGCCGTCAGGAGCATGCTGAACAGCGTGCCGAACAGCGTCACGACGACGGAGACGCCTAACGCCCGGAACAGCGTGTTCGTCGAAAAAATATACTTGTACGCGTCGAGCGACCATACGGTCGGAATGATGACGAACTGCTTCGTCGCAAGCTCCGTGACGGTCGTGAACGAGCCCGCGATCACGTGGATGAACGGGAGAATCGTCACGAGACCGATGAGCGACAGCAGCGTGTAGTTGACGATATCGAACAGCCGGCTTCCCAGCGTTTTGTCTTGGACCATGGCGTTTCGCCTCTCCCTCTTAGTAGATGCCTTCCTCGCCGACCTTCTTCGACAGCCAGTTCGCGCCCATGACCAAGATCAAGCCGACGATCGACTTGAAAAATCCGACCGCGGTGCTGAAGCTGAACTGCCCTTGGCGAAGGCCTGCCGTATAAACGTACGTATCGAATATCTCCGCCACCTCGCGGTTCATCGAGTTGAGCAAGAGATAAATATGTTCGAAGCCGAGTTCCAGCACGTCTCCGATCTTCAAGATGAGCAGCACGACGATGACGCTTCGGATCGAAGGCAGCGTAATGTGCCAAATTTGGCGAAGCCGATTGGCGCCGTCCATCCGAGCCGCTTCGTACAGCCCCGGATCGATCGCGGCCATAGCCGCCAAGTAGATGATCGTCCCCCATCCGGCTTCCCGCCAGACGATCTGCAGGACGTACATCGGACGAAACCATTCGTTGCTCATGAGGAAGTTGATCTTTTCGAAGCCCATCATGACCAGCAGTTCGTTGATAATGCCGCGATCCATGGAAAGCATGACGAAGGAAATGGACACGATAATGACCCAAGACATGAAATGCGGAATGTAGACGAGCGTCTGAATGAACCGCTTGAACATCTCCCGCCGCACCTCGTTCAGCATGAGAGCGAGGACGATCGGCACCGGGAAGTAAAACAGCAGGTTCATGAAGAACAACAGCAGCGTATTTCTTAGAATCGTAAAAAACATCGGTTCGGCGAACAATCGCTCGAAATGCTTGAACCCGACCCACGGACTGTTCATGATGCCCAGGTACGGCTGATAATCCTGCAGCGCGATGACGAGCCCGCCCATCGGGATATATTTAAAAATAACGAAGAACAGAAAGCCGGGGAGAATCATTAGATACAAGGCCCGGTTTTTCACGAGTCTCCTCAGCAGCTCCGAATTCCTTCTTGTCTTGGCGAGCGTCGCGTTGCCTACGGCCGTATCTCGCATGATTTCTCTTCCTTTCTTTAGTGGGAAAATGGGAGGCCGCCGCGCTGCGGCTTGCGTTCCGCCGCGCGCAGCCTCCGCCGTTCGGAACGACCGATTATTTCGCCTGAGCGTAAGAAGCGTTGAACTCGTCGATGATCTTCTGTCCGCCCTGCTTCAGCCACGTGTCGACCGCCGCTTGGAAGCCGGCCTCGTCGATGTCGCCGAGCATGAACTTGTACGTCGCGTCCTTGATCAGCTCTTGCAAACGTACGCCGTCCTGCGTGAACGTCGCGGAATCGAGCGGCGCCGTCGGGTCGTGGATGAGGTAATTGTTGTTATCCACGATCAGCTGCTCCGCCTTCTCCTTCGCCGGCAGCAGATGCTTCGCCTCGAAGAAGCCGTCGATCGTGCTGATGCCGCCGATCTGCAGCGCTTGGTACGGCTTCACGTCGCGATCGGTAATCTTCGTATCTTCGATCGGCACGACCTTGCCGCCTTCCATCGTGTAGTGCTCGCCTTCGACGCCCCAGTAAATCAGGTTCGCCAGCTCGGGGCTCATCAGCTTATCGTAGAAGGCGAGGATGTTCTTCAGCTCGTCTTCGGATTTGACCGCCGATTTCGGGAACAGCACGACGGAGCCGTAGCCCGGGATCGCCCAGATGCCGAACTTGCCGTCCGGACCGTTGATCTTGTTCTGCACGTCGAGGAGCGCGTTCGGATTGACCTCCGTAATTTTCGAGTCGAGGCTGACGACGTCGCCCATGGAGCCGATGTACGCGCCGGCCTTGCCCGTGATGAGCAGGTTTTGCTGGTCCGTCTTGCTCGTCACCGGGAAGTCCTGGTTGATGAGACCTTCTTCGTGCAGCTTCTTGATGTACTTCATCGTCTCCATGTATTGCGGGAACATGAATTCCGGCGTCAGCTTGCCATCCAGCTCGCCCCAACCGTTCGGCGTGCCGAACCAGGAGCTGACCGACTTGAACGCGCCGTAGACGAGATCGCTGCGGTCCGTCAACCCGATCGTGTCCTTCGCGCCGTTGCCGTCCGGGTCGTTCTCCGCGAACGCCTTCAGCATCGCGTACAGCTCGTCGACGTTCGTCGGCGCGGATAAGCCGAGCTTGTCGGCCCAATCCTTCCGATAGATGAGGCCCTGGCGGGAGAGCGGACGCTCTTGGTACAAGGCATAGATCTTCCCGTCGACCGACGTGTTCTTCAGCACTTCCGGATTCAGCTTGCTTAGGTTCGGATACTGCTCGAGCAGCGGCCCGATTTCCCAAAATTGGTTGTTCCGAATCGCGTCGCGCAGCATGATGAGCGAGGTTTGGTTTTTAATGTACGTCGCCTGCGGGAGCGTGCCCGTCGCGAACGAGGCGTTCATCTTCTCGTCGTACGTGCCGTCCGGCACCCACTGGATGTCCAGCTCGGTGTTCGTCGCTTCCTCTACGAGTTTCTCGATCTTATCCGAGGGAACCTCCGGCGTGTGCAGGTTCGCCATAATGGAAAGCTTGAACGGCTCCTTCGGCGCTTCCGGCTCCGTCTTCGTTTCGGCTTGGGCGCCCGTCCCCGCATTGTTCGCCGGCTGCTCCGGCTCGTTCGATCCGCCGGTCGAAGCGCTTCCGCAGCCGGCCGTGACCGCCAGCGCGGTGAATGCCGCCAATAGCATGCTGGCTCTCTTGTTTGCCATGAATATGACCTCCAATGGGTAAGATGATGTTTCTACCCTTTCACAGTAAAACGGCAATGGCCGTTACGTACATAATCCGGGGATATGCGCAGGGCCGCCGCGAGCCGAAAAGCCGCGTCGCGCCGGGGAATCCAATCTAATGATTATCCCCGGCGCACGCGATTACGAACATACGATCCTATGGCTAGACAAAAAAAAGCGGCATGCGGAGAACGAATCTCCTACATGCCGTCCGTATCGTTAAACTCTTCGATGATGCGCTCGCCGCCCTCCTGCAGCCATCGCTGCACCTCGGCTTCGAAGCCCGCTTCGTCGATCATCCCCAAAATAAAGTGGTACGTCGCGTCTCTGACGATCTCCTGCAGCCGCATGCCGCGTTCGTCGAACGTGCGGGAATGAAGCCCCGTCGTCGGATCGAGCACCAGCATCGAATCGTTCTCCTTCGTCAGCCGATCGGCTTTGCCCTTGACCGGCATCCGGAAGTCGGATTCCAGGAAGCCGTCGATCGTGTTCGGTCCCCCGATCTCGATGCCTTGATACGGCTTCACGTCTTTATACTTCAAGTCGAAGTCGTCGGACGGGACCGCTTTGCCGTTTTCCACCGTGTAATGCACGCCTTCCACGCCCCAATGCAGCAGGTTCGCCAGCTCGGGCGTCATCAGCTCGTCGAAAAACCCGAGCACCTGACGAAGCTCCTCTTCCGTGCGGACGGCGGACTTCGGGAACAGCACCACCGTGCCGAAGCCCGGCGTCGCCCAGACGCGTTCGCCCTTCGGACCTGCGACGCGGTTATGCACGTCGAGGACCGCGTACGGGTTCGACTGCGCCGCCTTCGTCTGCAGGCTGTGCACGTCGCCCATCGCTCCGATGTAGACCCCCGCCTTGCCCATCGTCAGCAATTCCTGCTGGTCCGCCTTCGCCGTCACCGGGAAGTCGCGGTTGATGAGTCCCTCCTCGTGCAGCTTGCGGAAGAAGAGCATCGTCTCCCGATATTCCGGGAACATGAACTCCGGCACAAGCCGACCGTCCTTCTCTCCCCAGCCGTTCGGCGCGCCGAAATAGGACAGCACCGTCTTGAACGCGCCGTAGACGAGATCGCTGCGGTCCGTTAAGCCGATCGTATCGTCGACGCCGTTGCCGTCCGGATCGCGATAAGTGAACTGGTACAACATGGTATACAGCTCGTCGATCGTCGCCGGCGCTTGCAGGCCGAGACGGTCCGCCCAATCTTTTCGGAAAATGACGCCCTGCCGCGACAACGGCCGCTCCTGATACAGTCCGTACACCTTGCCTTCGACGGCCGTATTGCGCAACACCTCGGTCTGCAGCCGGCCGAGGTTCGGAAACTCCTCGAGATACGGCCCGATCTCCCAAAACAACCCGCTTTGCATCGGTTCCCGCAGAAACGTCAGCATGGACGCGTTTTTCAAATAGACCGCGTCGGGCATCGTCCCCGTCGCCATAGACGCGTTGAACTTCTCCTCATAGCTGCCGTCCGGCGTCCACTGGAACGTCAGCTCTACTCCCGTCGCCTCCTCCAGCATCGTCTCGATCAAGGCGGACGGCACCTCCGGCGTATGCAGATTCGCCATGATCGAGATGCGCGGGACGTCGGCGCCGCCTTCCGCGGCTCGCTCCGGCGCCGCGCCGCCGAAGCCGGATATCGAACCGGCGCAGCCCGAGAGCGATAGGAGCGCGGCCGCCGCGGCCAGCGCGACATAAATCCATCTCTGGTTCATCTTCTCGACCTCCGCTCGATTTTCTGTATAATTAGGGCGTGGCATCGTTTTACTTGTATGATAACATTAAAGCGTTTTCAATGGGTTTTGTAAAATATTCTACGCGATAGGCGGCGAATCGAATGAAGAGGTCCAGCCTTTATAAGAATATGATATTGTTCGGATTCGCCATCAGCATTTTCCCGATTTTGACGCTCGGCTTGTTCTCTTACATGAAATCGTCGGACGCGATCCAGACGCATGTGAACCGCAGCAACATCCAGATGATGAATCAGATGAACGGCAATATGGAGCAAGTGCTTCGGACGGTCGATTACACGCTGAATTACGTCATTAATACGAATAAGGTTCAGGACGCGCTGTTTCGGACGTTGAACTTTACGGATTTCCAGCTGTATAACCAACTGAAGGAAGAGCTGAACCTGCTACAGTCGCCGGACACGTACGTGACCGACGTCATCCTGGCCAATCCCGCTTCCGACTGGGTGATCAACAACCGCGGTCTGTACGCGTTCGACGAATACGCGTCCAAGGCGACGCTGCTCGAGCTGATGGAGCTGGAGCACAGCACGAGCTGGGTCATGCTCGACACCGCCGCGCTCGGCTCCAGCGATACCGAGAGCTACGGCTGTCCGACGACCGTGACGCTCGTCAAGAAGATGCCGCTGCACACGTCGAACAAGCGCGGCATCGCCTTAGCGACGATCCCGAGCTGCAGCCTCGGCGCGATGCTCGACAATCCGCCGGCGGCCAGCGAGGTCATGGTGCTCGACGCGAGTTTGCGGATCGTCGCTCACCCCGACGCGTCGAAGATCGGCACATCGCTTGCGGAGTCGGGCTCGATCGCCGAAGCGGACCTGTCGAAGTTCGGCGGCGCCTCCGGCCAGTTCGAAACGAGCGTCGACGGCGAGCCGATCTCGGTCACGTACGTCCGCTCCGACTTCAACGGATGGACGTACGCCTCGTTCACGACGATGTCCGAGTTTACGAAGGAAGCGCGCTCGATCGGATGGTTCACCGCCTCCGTCTGCCTGCTGATCCTATGCCTGTGCGTGTTGTTCGTCTGGCTCGGCAGCCGCAGAGTGTACACGCCGATCCGCGAGATGTTCCGCTTGATCGCCGAGCGGCTGCCGGAGTCGACGGCCTCCAAGAAGAACGAGCTGCAGATCATCGACGAGCATATTCGCGACTTGTTCGCCTCCAACGAGAAGATGCGGCACGAGCTGCACCAGAACAGTCTGCAGGTGCGCACCTTCTTCCTGCATAAGCTGTTCCAAGGCCAGCTCGGCGCATCGGAAATCGAGGAGAAGCTCGAGCTGTTCGGCTATCGGGAGGTCATCCGGAACTGGAATCACTTAGCCGTGCTGACGCTCCAGATCGACATTCTGGTCGAGACGCGCTACGAGCAGAAGGACCTGGATCTGCTGTTGTTCGCCGCCGGCAACATCGTCGAAGAGATGGTGCCGAAGACCGATCGGCTGCCCCCCGTCATCTTGGATCAGACGCTCGTGACGCTCGTCGGCGGCGCCGGCATGTCGCACGACGACTTCAACCTGTACATTTACAAGGTGACGGAGGCCGTGCAGCAAAACATGCGCCGCTACCTCGATCTCGACGTCAGCATCGGCATCAGCCTGCCGTTCGCCGGCGTACATCGCGCGTCGCGCGGCTATCAGGAAGGGCTCGAGGCGCTGAAGCATCGGATGAAGCTGGGCAAGGGCGTCATCGTTCCTTACTCCAGCTTGAACTCGGGAAAGCACACGCAGGTGTACTTTTATCCGACGCAGGTGGAGAATCAGCTCATCGACGCCATCAAGCTGGCCGACGAGGAACTCGCCTCGAAGCTGCTGAAGCAATGGCTGGGAGAAGTATTCCTGAAGGATCGCACGCCGCATGAATACCAGATTTCGCTCATTCGCCTGTTGAACGGCCTGATGGTCGTCATGCAGGAGGCCGGGATCGGGCTGGACCAGCTGGACGCCAAGGAGAGTTCCTTATACGAAGAGCTGCTGCAGCTGTACGTCAGCGCGGAAATCGAGAACTGGTACAACACTCGCATCATCGGCCGTCTGATCCGCGTCTTCCAGGACCGGCAGGCGTCGCAATACCAGAACATCTCGGAGCAGATCATCGACATCATCCGCAGCGAATTCGACCGCGATTTGACGCTCGAGGAGTGCGCCTCCCGGTTGCATTATAACGTCTTTTATTTAAGCAGCGTCTTCAAGAAGGAGACGGATATGTCGTTCAGCGACTACCTGTCGCAATACCGGATGAACATGTCGAAGAAGTGGCTCGTCGAAACCGACATGTCCGTGAAGGACATCGCCGAACGGCTGACGTACACGAACCCGCAAAATTTCATTCGCTCCTTCAAGAAGCAGGAGGACATGACGCCCGGCCAGTATCGGGCCAAGTACGGCAAGCCGGGCGTTTGACGGCGGCTGGGCGCCACGCCGCCGGTGGCGGCGTGCACCGCGAGGATGATCGCGGCGATGGCAGGTATCGCTGGTTTTCGCGCGGCCGCCGTTCGTCCGCTTCGCCCGGCCGCTCCGCCCGACAACACGCTTAGGGAACAGTCCGTGTTCTCGTCTCGACGCCCGGCTAAAACCAAGGGCTGCCCCCGGGGGCAGCCCTTAGTTTTTATTCCGCCGCTTCCTTCGGATTCCACCCCTTCAGCACGTTAGCGATCGTCCACGTCGCCGCTTCCCCTTCGGTCAGCTGCGGACGGGTGTCCGTAACGACGGCGCCGGGTCCGTAGCTGCCGTACTCGGCGAAGCGCGCGTCCTTCGCCAGGAAGCCGGACATGTCGGTCCAGCCGATCGGGTTGATGTGCGCGCCCATCTCGACGTTCATGTACAGCACGCTGGCGATCGCGTCCGGATTGCCGCTCGGATGCCACGGCCGCCCGAGCCAGACGGTGCCCGGCGCCGCGTCGCTCGTCAGCTTGCTGTTCACGATCAAGTAGCCGTACGGCTCCGTGATCATCGTGCTCGCGGCGGTGATATAGCCATTATTCGTGGAGGAACCGCGGTCCAGCGAATGGATGACGCACTCCTCGAAGACGGCGCTCGATCCGCCGAAGATGAAGTCGACGTCGCCCTCGATGTAGCATTGATAGAAATATTGCGTGCCGCCGTTCGTCAGCAGCGTGTCTTGATTGCCGAGAAACCGGACGCCGATGAATCGATGGCGCTCGCCGCGCACGTTCAGCGCCACGGCCTGCTTGTTCGCCGCGGACGACGACGACTCGTCGAACGAATTTTCGATCGTCAGGTTTCGGGCGGTAAAGTCGGTGCCGTTCACGAACATGCTCGCGCTGCCGCTCGTGCCGTACGTGCCGCCGGTCGGGCGCTCTTTGCCCGAGTAATTGTCGTAAGTAAGGACCGTACCCTCCGCGCTCTCCCCGATCATCGTAATGAACGGCTTGTTCGCGGGAATCGTCACGACCTCTTTGTAGATGCCGTTATGAATGTAAATCTCCACCGGCTCCGCATTGTTCGCCGGCACGGCGTCGACGGCCGCTTGCACGGAGGCGTAGTCGCCCGAGCCGTCCAACGCCACGACGATTCGGCTCGGGAGCTCGCTCAGCGCTTCTCGGACGTCCCCGGCCCGCAGCAGGTCGCCTGCCCGGAGCTTTCTGCCTTCCTCATCGACGGAATTCGTATCGATCACCCTTCCATATACGCGTCCGGCGAAATAACCGGTCGACTTCGCCGTCTCGAGCAGCGCCTTCGCGTAGCTGCCGCCCCACGAATAACCGTTCCTGCGTTCCTGCTCGATCTCTTGAATGCTGTACTTGATCACGCCGTCGCGCCCCGAGAAGATGCCTCGATTCGTGCCGATCTCATAGAACCGATACCAGGTTACCGCGTTCGGATCCTGCACGAAGTACACTCCGTTCGGGTCCGCGCTGACGTAGCGGATGCCCTCCAACTTCGCCTGATCGAACCACTCCAAGGCGGCCTTGACGGCCCTTTGAATGTCCGGCGTCTGCGGCTGCGACAGCAAATAACGCACGATGCCGACCGACTCGGAGCCCGAGATCGACGGATGCTCGTATGCGCGGGCGCCTCTCGGCTCGTAGGTGAACGGATCGTGCTGCGCGCACCAGGCCGTCAGGACGCCGTTCGCTTCGATCTGGGCGTTCAGAATGAATTCGATGCCCTTCGCCTTCGCCGCTCGAATGCGTTCGATCGTCGCCTCGTCGAGCAGGTCCGTATCGAACGGGTACGCCCCGCCGAGCGCGTCGTCGAACAGATCGAGCACGTTGATCATCGCATTGTCGTTGAACGTGACGTAATTCGAATAGTAGACGCTGTCTCCGGGCGATCCCCGCTCCGGATACACCTGCGGCCATCCGCCCGTCTCGTATTGCATCTCGAGCAAGAACTCGATGCCCTTCCTCACGCTCTCCTTGAACGCTTCCTCGTTCGTCTCGCGGTACACCTGGGAGAGGAACCTGATTTCCTTCACGGTCGAATCGTTGTCGATCGCGCCGAGCTCGACGCCCGTCGGGCCGAGCTGCGACGACTTCTTCTCCGTCCCGTTCCACGGGCGATCGTACGGCATCGCCTTCGTCCAACCGCCGTGATCCATCTGCCAGGACACTAAATTATGCGCCTGCTGCACCGCCTGCGCCAAGTCCCCGGTATATGGCGGCGCCTCCGGTGCGGGCGCGTAGGTCGCTCCCGGCCCGAGCGGCTCGGTCAGCTCGTAAAACAGGACCGTGTTACCGAACCGGTTAACGCCCGCCGCCGCCCTCGCGGCCGGCACGTCGCGGAACGCAGGATTAAGCGTCTTCCAAGCGCCTTCGGGCACGCTGATCGCGACGTCGCCGAAGTCGACGTCGGCGAGCGGGGCGTTCAGCGTCACCGCCGCGATGCGTTCCGCGACGGCGTGAACGCCGACGACGCGCACGTCGTTCGGCCGCTCCGAGAAGGCGCGGAGGCGCTGCAGGATCGTCGCCGCTTCCGACGCCTTCAGCATGCTTTTCGAGCCGAAGCCGTTACCGCCGCTCGCGGACATGATGCCTTCCCGAACGACGGCGCCGACGGCCCCGTTGCCGCCTCCGGCTTCCAGCTTCAGCGCCTTCGCGAGCATGCCGGCCGCTTCCGTGCGGGTAATGCCTTCGTACGGACGGACGTCCTCGTCTCGGGACGCTACGACGTACCCGGCCTCCTTCGCCGCTCGGAGCACGTAGGCGTCCCACTGCGTCAGCGGCACGTCCCAAACCCGGTCCTCCGCCGACAAGTACGGGAACGTCTCCTCATAGACGAAGTCCAACGCGTCGTTCAGCATGGACATAAATTCGATCCGCGTAAGGACAGGGTCCGCAGGAAGCTCACGATCCGCCAACATCCCAAGCGATTCCAGCTTCTTCGTCAATAAGCCGCCCAGCAGCTCCTCGACCTCGACCTTCTCCGTCACGATCGGCGGCGGTCCCCCGTCGTCCGGGTCGTTGTGCACGCGCAGGCGGTCGATGTTCGCCCCGCCGTTCGCGCCCGTCGCCGTGGCGCGGACGACGTTGACGCCCGCCGCCATCGACGCCTTCCCGGACGTCGTCTTCCACGCCGTGAAGTCGCCCGTGGACGGGAACGACAGCTGCGGAATCGCGACGGCGCCGTTCACGAGAATGTCCGCAGGCCGGTCTTCCGCCGCCCCGGAAGCGTACCGGAATTCGAGCGTATATTCGCCTGCGGCCGGGACGTTCACCGTCCACTCGATCCATCCGCCCGGCGCATTCGGGTTGTAATCGACGAAGCCCGTACCGCTGTAGCCAGGGTGCTTATTGTCGATGATGGCGCCGGAGAGCACCGCATCTTCCGCTTCGTAGATTCCGTCCGCAGGCGGAGTTTGCGGCTCGCCGCCGCCGCCGGGTTCCTCCGGCTCGACGAAAGGCGTGCCGGAGACGACGATGTCGTCCACGTAATGCGAGCCCGTGCTGCCGTTCGGCGTGAACGTCTCCAGAAAGTCGATGGTGTCCGCGGCGCTGTAGAAAGGTGCGCCGTCGATTTTCAACGCGCCGTTCACGTACACGTCGGCCGTATCGGTCACCGTATCCGCTACGATCTTGAAGTCGATCCATTCGTTCGCCGCAACCGGCGCGATCGGCTCGTACGTGTCCCCCGCATGCCGGTACGTAACGCTGTCGCTCTTCGTCTCCAAGACGACCGGGGTTCCCCCGCTCCCCTTGAGGCGCACGACCTTGGTGGAGCTGACGTACGCCGGCATCATAAACTTCATCTCGACCGTAACCTGTCCGGCCAACGCGTCGAACGACTTGCCGGCGAGCACGTTCGTAGACGCGCTCGTATCCTCGAGGTATAAACTTTTGTTCGCCGCGTCCGGCACCTCGGCGACGCGGACCGTGCCGCCGCCCTCGGATACGGAAAATCCGGCGGGCGTCTCCCCCGTCGCCATGCCGTCGAAGCTTTCGTCGACGACCGTCTGCGCGGCGGAGCCGACCGCCGACGCTTCCGCCGCGGACTCCTCCGATGCCGATGCCGACGCCGTGCCGAAAGGCGCGAACGCCAGAGTCAATACCAACGGGACGACGATCCACTTGCTTGCCAGCTTCCTTCGTTTCACGAGCCATTCCCCTTCCGTGTCATGGGATCCGTCTTGCGACAACCCCGATTATACGGAAGCCCTCCTCGTTACGTACACAATCCCTGAATATGCCGAAGGGTTGCCCGGGAACCGGACAACCCTTCCTAATCTATTGATTATGTGACGGACATTTGATTATTTAGCGGGTTAACTTCCTGCGGCGCTTCCGCCAGGACGGCGCGCCGCCCAAGCGAATTCGGCGATCCGGATGTACCGGATCCCGGCGTCCTTCAGCTTGCGGTAATCGACCGGCCACGCATCCGGCGACTCGTGTTCCGGATCATACGCGACGCCCAGCTTCATCCCGCCGCCTCCTCGTCCGAACGCGCGATCGCGCACGAAACCTCGATGCCGGCGCCGTCCATCCGGTCGAACGCGCGCGTCTCGCCGTTCGGCAGGGCGACGACGACCGGCGTGTCCGCCGGACCGCTCGCGCGCAGCGCGAACTCGCCGCCGTCGATCGTCCATGCGACGCGTACCGGGCCGCGCGGCGTCGCGACGACGCCTTCCGCGGACGTTAGCGGCCCCGGCGTCGGCGACAGCTCGATCGCGGCGAAGCCCGGCTCGCGCGGCTTTACGCCGAGCAGCTCCGCGGGGAACTCGTGCAGCGGCATGGCGCCCCAGGCGTGGCAGTCGCTGCGGACCGACACCGGATCCTCGACCCACGCGGTCAGATGCAGCTCGACCTGCTCGCGCCACGCGTCCCACATCGAGAACGAATCCGCGTACGCTCCGGCCGACGCGAGCGCGCGGAACGCGTAATACGTGTTCGCGTAAGACGCTTTCGCGAGCGACGCGTCGGCGAGCGTCGTCCGCAGCAGCCGCGCCGCTTCTTCGCCGGCGACGGCCCCGCTCAGCACCGCCCAGATTTGGGCGTGCTGGCTGTACTGCTCCGCCTCCGGACCGTCGCGGAACAGCCCCCCCTCCGCCGACCGGCAGCGGAGCCGTACCGCGTCGCGCACCGATGCCGCGCGCTCGCGATATTCCGCGGCCGTATCGCGCCGGCCCGTCCGCTCGTTCAGCTCCGCCGCCATGTCGAGCGATGCTGCATACATGAGATTGTACACCGTCAGCGGGCCGTCCTTCCCGGCCGGCGGCGCGCCCGCGGTGTCCCTCCAATCGAACGTCCAGTCGACGAACGACCAATACGCCTCCGGCATCGCGCCGACGAGACCGTCCGGCCCGCGACGCCCCTCGAACCAGCCGAGCACCGCGTCCATCGTCGGCCGGTACATACGCACGAGCGACTCGTCGCCGAAGAAGCGGTAATGATCGTGCACCATCATGATCCAGAACAAGGCGAAGCCCGGGATCACCTGCGGGCTGACGGACGGATATCGGCTCTGAAGCATGCCGGACGGCAGGAGCGAGCTGTGGAAATCGTACATCGCCTTGCGGGCGAGCCGGTCGTCGGCGCTGACGTAATACGTGAACAACGCCTGCAGCCTCGTGTCGAGCTCGTATTGCATCTGCTCGTAATACGGCGTGTCCTCGTACGTTTCGTGCATGCAATTGCGCAGCGTATTGAGGCTGATGTCCCAGAGCGGCCGCAGCGAGGCGTCGGAGCTGGAGAACGAGGCCGAGACGTCGAGCGGGTAGCCCGTGCGCCGGATCGAGAACCTCCGCACGTCGACCGCCTCCTCGCCCGCCTCCACGGTCAGAGCGACGAAGCGGAACGCGCGCCGATGCAGCGGCTCGTACGTCTCCGGATGCCTCTCCGTTCCGATCCCGAAGGCGACGTATACGTCCTCGAAGCCGTACAGCGCCTTCCCTTCGGGATCGTCCCGGACGGCTTTGTTCCGCTCCCCGCGCGGGCCCGGCGGGTACTCATAGCACTCCGAGTACAACACGCGCACGGTCGCGCCCGCGCCGCCGGTCAGCTCGAGCCGGACGTGGCCCGACATAAACTCGCCGGCATCGAGCTCGAACCGCGCGACATCGCCCGCCGCGACCGTCGCCGCCTCGAACGGGCCGCCGAGCGCCGTCTTCGTCAGCGCGGCGGCGCCGTTCCGGCCTTGCACGAGCTCGCGGAACGGCGCTTCGTCGTCTCGCATCGGCGGAATCGTTCGCTCCGCCAGCTGCCACGGGGTCAGCTGGCCGAACATCCGGTCGTGCGTCGCCGACACGATCTTCGCCGCCTGCCAATCGGAGGCGTCGAACTCCGGCCGCTCCCAGCCGTGCGGCAGCAACCGGCCGTCGACCGTCTCGCCGCCGCCGACGAACAGCGTGAACGTCTCCCGCTGCATCGCGAACGCCCCTTGCGGCGCCCGGTGCGCCGTCCAGGCCGCATCGGTGTCGATCGTTCCGACGGTTCCTTCTCCGTCCGAAATGTCCCCCTCGAGCAGGAACGCCCCGCGCGGCGAACGCCATACGGACAAAGGACCCCGCCCGGTGCCGTAATGGAGGGCGACCGCCGCGATGACGTTCCGCCCCGGACGCAAATACGACGACGCCTCGACGGTGTCGTAATAATGCGTGTATTGATCGCCCTTGGCCGGACCGACCGAGACGAGCGCGCCGTTCACGAACAGACGGTATCGGCTGTCCGCGGACACGCGGACGTTCAACCGGTACGTACCGTCCTCCGGCAGATGGAACGCGCGCCGGAACCGGACGACGTCCACGTCCTCGCCCGGTCCGTCCGCCCAGATCCAGGATGCGCGCCATTTTCGATTATTTTCCATATCTTAGTTCCCCTCCGCTTCGAAATTCGCTTGCGCTGATGCCCGTGTACGCCTTGAACCGCTTATAAAACCAATCCAGCTCTCCGTAGCCGACGGCCTCGGAGATTTCGTACACCTTCAGGTCGCTGTGCAGCAGCAGCTCCTTCGCCTTCTCCATCCGAACCTGCAGCAAGTAATCGTTGAACGACATGCCGGTATTCGCCTTGAACAGCTTCCCCAGGTAATTCGGGTTCATGTAGATGCGCTGAGCGACGCCGCGCAGGCTGACGTCGTCCATATACCGCGCCTGCACGATGCTCTTCAGCTCCTCGATCACCTTGTTCGGGCGCAGCTCGCCGAGCGACGCGAGCGCGACGAGCACCGCCTCGCACTTGCGCTCGGTCAGCCGGCGCAGCTCCTCGATCGTCTTCACCCGCAGGATCGCCTCGTAGTCGCCGAACGCGCGGTCGAACAGCAGCTCCTGGCTTGCGCCCGTCTCCCGCGCGATGCGCGCCAGCTGCACGAACAGCTCGATGACGACCGGCTTCGCCCGCTGCGCCGTCGCGCCCGAAGCGCGGAAGCCGTCCCACAGCCGCGCGAGCGACGCCTCCGCGTCCTCTCGGCGGAAGTGGCGCACCGCGTCCAGCAGATGAGCCGTGATCGAGCGAAACAGCTCGTCGCCCGCCCCGCCGACTTCGCCCTCGCCGTCCGCGCCGTTCGCTCCTTCGCCTTCGCCGCGCACGGACAACACCGCGCCCGCCCCGGTCAGAAACTTCCGGTCGAGCGCCTCTTCCGCCTCGCGGAACGACTCGCGCACCGTCGCGAAGCCGCGGGCGCAAGCGCCGACGCCGACGCTGACCGTCTCCTTCGCGTACAGCGCCGTCGACGCCGCGATGCGCTCGGCCCGCGCCCGGAGCGCGGCGGGCTCCGTCGACGCGGCGCCCGCGTAAAACAAGACGCCGTATCGGTCCTCCGCGTCCTCGAACACGAACCCTTCGCCCGCCGCGAGCTCCTCGCAGATGTTGCGGACGGCGTAGCGCTTTAGTTCGGTGTCCTTTTCCGAGAGGCCTTCGCCTTCCTTCCCTCCGCCGTAAACGAAATCCATCTCGACGACGAGGCAAGCGAACGTCTCCTCGATCCGAGGCGGGAAACCGACGAGCGCGCGCTGCTCCTCGAACTCCTTGCGCCCGACCGCCCCGTGCGCCAGCCGGCGCAGCAGCTGGTCGCGCATCGCCGACAGCCCGAGCCGGTGCCGCCGCTCCGCGAAGCGCCGCTCCTCGAGCTCCTCGGCCGTCCGCCGCAACGTCGCGATCAGCTCGTCTTCGTCGACGGGCTTGAGCAAATACTCCTTCGCCCCGAGCTTCAGCCCTTGCCGCGCGTATTCGAAGTCGTCGTAGCCGCTCAGGATGACGACGGGACAATCCGTCACCTCCTTCATCCGGGCGATCAGGTCGAGACCGTTCATCGTCGGCATCCGGATGTCGGTCAGCACCAACGCGTAATGGCGCTCTTTCAGCAGCTCCAGCGCCTGCAGCCCGTTCGCCGCCTCCGAGCGGATCGCGAAGCCTTGTTCCTCCCAGTCGATCAAGTAGCGGAGGGACTCCCTTGCGACCGGCTCGTCGTCCACGATCAATACGTCGTACATATTAGGAAACCTCCTCTTTCCGGGTCGCCGTCGCCGTCGGGATAATCATCGTGACCTGCGTACCCCGGCCTTCTTCGCTGTCGACGACGAGCCCGTATTCGTCCCCGTACAGCTGCCGGAGCCGAAGATGCACGTTGCGCAGGCCGATATGCGCGTCGAGCTCGAGACTGTCCGCCTGGCGAAGCCAGCCTCGCACCTCGGCCAGCCGCGCCGCCGGCATGCCGAGCCCGTCGTCGGCGACCGTAATATGCAGCCGGCCGTCCTTCGCCTCTCCGCGGATGCGGATATGCGAGCGGACCGGGTTCAGCTCGACGCCGTGCGACAGCGCGTTCTCGACGAGCGGCTGCACGCACAGCTTCGGCACGTCCGCCCCGCCGAACGATTCGTCCAGCTCGATCGAATACGAAAATTTATCCCCGAATCGATACTGCTGAATTTGCAGGTAGATGTCTACGAACTCCATCTCCTCGGCGAGCGGGATCGTCTGCCCGCCTTTCTTCAGCATCATGCGGAACGACTTCGCGAGCAGCCCGACGACCTTCGCGTTCTCCCGCTCGCCGGAGATGAGCAGCTTGCCGCGGATCATGTTAAGCACGTTGAACAAGAAATGCGGATTGATCTGCGTCTGGAGCGCATACAGCTCGACCTCCTTCGTACGAAGCTCGTGCTCCCTGCGGTCCAGCTCCGATTGGTACACCTCCCGAATCAACTCCCGCAGGCGGCGGACCATCATGTTGAACATCTCGCCGAGCTGCGCGACTTCGTCCTTGCCCTTCACGACGACGAAGCTTTCGAAGTTGTCGCGGCTCAGCGTCCGCATCTTGCCCGACAGCTCCGACAGCCGTCTCGTCAGGCCGACGGAGAAGATCGAGATGAGCAGCGCCGAGACGAGGAACGCGACGAGCAGCAGCGCGACGGCCAGCGACTTCAGCTGATCGATCTTCGGCATAATCTCGGTGAGCGGGACGTAGCTGACGACCTTCATGCCTTTGATCGTGTTGCGCGAATCGAGCGTCTGGAAGAAGATTTGATACGTCTCTCCCGAGTTCCGGTACGTGAAGTTGCCGCTCGACGCGCCGGACGCGAGCTGGTCCCGGAAGGGCAGCGCGTCGATCGCGGCGTACGGCTCCTCGGCCGCGGTGTCCAACAGCACGTCCCCGTTCGGCAAAATAAACAGGAACCGCTTGCTCTTGCTCTCCTCGTTAATGAGGTCGAGCAAGACGTCGATCTTGATCTCGAGCGAGACGACCCGCTCCGAGTCGCGATCGAAGTTGTTCAGCCGCTTGCGGAAGCTGAACACCGGACGGTTGTCGCCCGCCGTGACGTACGGCATCGTCCAGATGCCGCCGTTCCGCGTCTCGAGCGTCCGGCGATACCAGTCGCTGCCGCGCACCGTCTCGTCGATCGCGAACACGTTGGCGAACCGGAACGTCGGATTGTCGCTGTACTGATGGAAGTTGTAAATATCCTTGGATATTTGAATCGCCGAAACGAACGGCTGGTAGTAGTCGAAGTACATCCGGTACGCCTCCCGGTCGTCCGTGTATCGCTTCGTCGCGGCCAAGTCCAGCGCGTTGTTCAAGAAGATCGCGTTCGCGATCTCCTCGTACGATTGCAGCTTGTTGTCCAGGTTGGAGGCGACCTGCGACAGCGACAGCTCGTTATTTTCGGCGATCGTCTCGAAGACGAGGTCGGTGCTCCGCTTCATGAAGACGTACGTGAGCGAGCCGAGCAGAAACAGGACGAGAAATAGATTCGTCAATATGAGCTTCGTTCGAATTTTCATCTCAATCGCCGCCTAAGCTTTCGCTGTACGTCGTCACGAATCGGCGCCAGAGCCGCGTGTAGGCGGCGTTCGCCTTCCGCACGCCCGCCTCCTCTTCCTCGGCGACGAATGCGGCCCATGCCGTTTCGAATTCGGCCTCGGTCGGCGCCATCACGATGTTCGGCACATGCTTGCGCCACGTATCGTCCATACGTTGCTCCTCGACCTTCGTCTCCTCCGGCGGCGTCAGCTGCCACAAGAAGCCCGGCACCTTCTCGACCGGCGGCAAGAAATCCGCCCACACCTGCTTCCCGTACGCGCCTAGAACCGCCTTCGTCGTCTCGTCGTAGCTCGCGCGGACGTAGTCTTTCGTCAGCGGCGTCGCGTAATCGCCGTCGGCGAGAAGGGCGCCGTGTCCGATGCCGAACCACATGTGGTCGCCGGTCGACACGCTCTTGAAGCCGCGCTCGTAGTCGATGTCCACGTCCGTCTGCCGGCGCCGCAGCAGCTCCGGGTCGATCGTCCGTTTGCCGTCCTCCACCGTGTAATCCTCGCCTTCGATGCCCCATTGCGTCAAAATTTGCCCCTCGTCGGAAAACAAAAAATCGATCATCTTCACGATCCGCTCGGGCTCCTTCGCCTTGCTCGAGATCGTCCATTGGGAGCTGCCGGCGCTCGTCGGCGTAATCGCATTGGAGCGGTCGACCGTCTCCGCGTCGAAATACAGCGGGAGGTGCGCATACGCCCGCTCGGGCTTGCCGGCCGCGCGCAGCGCTTTCTCCGCTTCGTCGACCATCCAGCTCGGCGCGTACGCCGCGAGCACCCGGCCTTGGGCGATCTTCGCCTTCAACGTCATTTCGTCCATGGAAAACGCTTCGCGATCGAACAGCCCTTCCACATACAGCTTGTTTAAAAACTTGTAATATGCCTTCGTATCGTCGGACACGGGATTGTACCGAACATCGCCGTCGGCGTCGATCGTGTAGTTGCCGTGGTCGGGGTACCCTTTTCCGAAAATGACCGGATTGTTGAACGCATGCTTCATCGTCCACCCGTTCATGTACGCGCCGAAGCCGATCGTCTCGTTCCCGTCGATCGTCGGATGCTTCTCGACGTACGCGCGAATAAGCTCGTACAGCTGGTCGAACGTGCGGAGCTCCGGATAGCCGGCTTCCCGCAGCACCTCGTACTGCACGATGAAGTTGCCGCTGCTGTCGGCCGGGGCCTCCTGCGCGTTCTTGACGGAGTAGAGCGAGTAGATGTCGCCGTTCTCGTCCTTGAGCAGGTTGTAGTACTCGCCGTATTTCTCCTTGATGTGGGGGCCGTACGCGTCGATGAGATCGTTCAGCGGAATGATCGCTCCCGCTTCCTTGTAGCGCGCCGTATATTTCGGGTCGAGCACGATAATGTCCGGGTAGTCGTTGCCGGCGAGCCACAGATCCCAGCGCTGGAACTGCTCGCCGATCGTCAGCTCGTATTCGAGCGCGACGCCGGTCTTCGCCGTAATGACGTCGGTGATCGGCGTCCCCCAGCGCAGCTTATCGTCCGCCGTGTTGATCGAGTACGTCGCCGGGCCCTCGCTTCGTTCTCGCGCGGCGGCGGTTTCCGGATCGCCGGTTTGCGGCTCGGCTTCGCCGGCGTCGCCCGGCACCCAGGCGCAACCCGCGAGCGACGCGGCGACCAACAGGAGCGGCCACGGCGGCATCGGTTTCGAACATCGTCCCATGGAGTCACGCATCCCCTTCTTCTCCCAAAGTCGGCGCAGCGGGCGCTTCTATCATTATCCGGCAAGCGCTTTCGGTTTTGAACCCGGGAAGAGGGAGGTCGTCGCCGGGGAAAACGGACCTCTTCTTAGCCGTCTTGCGGGGTTATGTCGGTGGAGGAGTCGCGGTGCAAGTATGCCCCTAAGTCGAGGCGGCCGTCTTCGTCGACGTCGACGCCCTCTTGTCGAAGCAGCTCCCGCTGCGCGTATCGGCCCTCGTCGTCCGCGAGCGCGATGCGCCCCTGCGCGTTGACGACGCGGTGCCACGGCAGGCCGTGCTTCTCGCTCATGGCGTGCAGGATGCGCACGACCTGCCTCGCGCCTCGGCGGCTGCCGGCGGCTTCGGCCACTTGGCCGTACGTCATGACGCGCCCGGCCGGGATCCCCCGGATGACCGCGACCGCGCGTGCGGTGAACGGCTGCATGGCTTCTTCCTCCTCTGTTCGTCGCGCTTGAGCGCGCTTTCTTCTATGTATCTATCATATCGCCCGGGCGCCGCCGCGTGAACTAGAAGTTTGCGACAGCCGGTGCCGGCCGCCTGCGCGCATTCGCGCTTTACGCGGACTAAGCGGATTTTTCCGCTTATAACCTCGTATTCGCACTTATCTCAGCACTTTAAGCGGATTTTTCCAACTTATAACCACGTACCCGCGTTACTTCTACACTCCTCATCTAGGCCGGCACATTTTCTTCCCCCTCCAAAACCGCCGTTCCCGCACCTTCACCGAAACAAACTGCTCAAAATTTGAGCTCATTTCGCCCAACTGCTCAAAATTTGACACTTCTGCCCGCCCGCCGTCCACGCTCCCCCTCCAAAACCGCCGTTCCCCCACCTCTACCGAAACAAACTGCTCAAAAATTGAGCTCATTCCGTTCAACTGCTCAAAATTTGACACTTCTGCCCGCCCGCCTCAAAAACGAAAGCTCCCCTCCCGATCCCGGGAGAGGAGCTTAGCGGCGCTACGCCTTATTGGCTGAACAGTCGGCTCTGCGGCAGGTGCCGGCACTCCCGTCGACGGCAACGCGGTTCTGCGTGCTTCCGCCGCTCAACTTTCTCGATTTATTCCTCCGCCGCCCAAACCAGAGGCGCAATCGATACGCCCCCTTCGTGAGGCGCCCCCTTGCCCCTCCATCCGCACGTCGTCATCCACCACGTCCCGGTATCCGGATCGCGAACGACCTCCGGCGCGTGTCCGAACAGCTTGGCGACCGGGACCGCCCCGCCGTCGCCGCCTCGGTAATCGCCGAAGTCGAACGGATTGGCCGAGCGGAAGACGAGCGTATCGTTATACGTTTCGTCGCTGCAGTCCGTGTACGTGACGAACAAGTAATAGTACCCCTCGCGGAAAACGACGTAAGGCGACTCGGTCGCCCCCCAAGCGCACCGCAGCGGCGCCGCTCCCGACGTCGTCAGCGCGTATTGGACGAACCTCCACTGCTGCAGATCGTTGGACACGTAAACCGAGATGCAGCCGTAGCCGCCCGGCCGGACGCCGGTCGCGTACATGACCCACGTGTAGTCGTTCAGCCGCATCACCATATGATCCCGATGACAGGCGTCGACCGGCGAGCCGATCAAGGCGACGTCGTTATTGATCCAATGGTACAGCTCGTTGGAGACGGCCAGCTTCGTCGGCGCGGGCCCGTAGTACATGTAATAGCGGCCGTTCGCCTCGACGATGCCGGGCGCCCACGCGCGAGTGCCGTGGTCGATCGTCTTCCCCTTTTCCATGAACTCGGCTTCCAGGCTTTTCCCGCTCGCATGCACGAAGTACCGTTCGTGCTCCGGATCGATCGACGCGCCCAAACTCGTAATGCCGAAGAGATGCCACGTCCCGTCGGCCGCCCGGACAAGGCTGTGATCGTTCACGTAGTTCCCCGTCTTCTCGGGCCGGAACAGCAGCCGCCACTCTCCCGCGATCGCGGGTCGATGCGGTTTCGCCTTCATCAACATTCCCCCTCTTGGTCAATGCGGCCTCGCCGCTTACGCATTCCGTTTCGACGAAGGAAGCGTTTTCCCTTCCAAGTCGGCTTGTGAAATAAATTTTCAAAATGTGGCGCGCACCACAAAAATTTGTTTCAACATCCGGTATGATAGCACCTGTGATCAATTTTGAAAGGAAGAATGTGGAAGTGGAGAAAACAACGCGGAAGAACCGCGGCACACGCGGATGGGCCATGGCATTGGCCTGCACGGTGGCGCTGAACGGCATATTGGCGTTCGGCGGATGGAACAAGGCGCCGGTCGCTTCGGCGGCGGCCGAAGGCCAGGTGAAAGTTCAGTTTTACAACGCGGGGCGTTCGGAGACGACGCAGCAGCCAAGCCCGCAGTTCAAGGTCGTGAACGTCGGATACGCGCCGATCGCGCTCGAGGACGTCAGGCTGAAGTATTATTTCACGGCGGACGGCGACGCTCCGATGGCGTTCGATTGCTGGACGCCGGTCGGCAAGGATAACTTGACCGTCCGCTTCGTCAAGCTGGCGACGCCGGTCGACGGGGCCGATCATTCCCTGGAGATCGGATTTACGAGCGGCGCCGGCGAATTGGCGGCGGGCGGCGCCCTCTCGATCGTCGGTTGGTTCAATAAGACGAATTGGCATTCGTTCACGCAGACGAACGATTACTCCTTCAACGGCGTCGACTCGGATTACGTCGACTGGGCGAAGGTGCCGGCGTTCTTGGACGGCGAGCTTGTCTGGGGCGAACGGCTGGCCGACGAAGGGACGACGGCGGACCCGAATCCGAATCCGAATCCGAATCCGAATCCCGATCCGAATCCGGACCCTGAACCGGAGCCGGAGCCGGAGCCTGAACCGGAGCCGACGACGACGATTACGGTGTACGGCAAGACGGGAACGAACGCTTCGACCCAGATGCCTTCGCCGGAGTTCGAAATCGTCAACAACACGGCGTCTCCGATCGAGCTAAGCGGCTTGAAAGCACGCTATTACTTCACGATCGACGGTGAGCAGCCGCTCTCGATCGGCTTCTGGTCGACGGTGACGAAGGAGAACGTGTCGACGCGGTTCGCGAAGATGCCGATCCCGTCCGAGACGGCCGACCACTACCTCGAGATCGGCTTCGCCGAAGGCTCCGGCACGCTCGCGCCGGGCGCCAAAGCCGGCGTCTATACTTGGATCAATAAGAAGGATTGGTCCGCCTTCGACCAATCGAACGACTATTCGTTCCGGAACGACGGCACGTTCGGCCCGGCGCCGACGATCGTCGGCTACCTGGGCGGCGAGCTCGCCTGGGGAACCGAACCGACGCTGTACGACATGCCGGCGTTCCCGGAAGGGATCGTCGCGACGCCAAGCGACGATCGCATAACGTTGACGTGGCAGCCGGTCGACGGCGCCCTCGGGTACGACGTCGAGGCGGACGGCCGTTTAATCGAGAACGTGCAGAACGTTTCGTTCACGCACGACTGGCTGAACCCGGGCACGAAGCACACGTATAAGGTGCGCGCCCGCGGCGCGGCGATGCCCAGCGTCTGGAGCGCGCCGGTTACGCTCAAGACGACGGGGGCGCAGCTGTTGCCGCCGCCGGCGAACGTACGCGCCGAAAAGACCGAGACGTCGATCGCGCTGACGTGGAAAGCGCTGGACGAAGAGATTACGGGCTACGACGTCGAAATCGACGGCGCCGTCGTCGACGCGGGTCTGCAGACGTCCTATACGCACGCCGGCTTGACGTCCGGCGAGGTGCACGCGTACCGCGTCCGCGCGAAGGACGGCGCGACGGCCGGACCGTGGAGCGATCCGATGCGCCTGAACACGCTGCGGAACCCGACGCAGACGTTCGACGTCTCGTTCGAGATCGATCCCGCCGCCGAACGCGCGCCGATCTCGCCTTACATCTACGGTACGAACGACGATCTGGAAGGCACGGAGAACTGGACCGCGCGGCGCCTCGGCGGCAACCGACTCTCCACGTACAACTGGGAAAACAACGCGTCCAACGCGGGCGCCGACTGGATGCACTCGAGCGACGGCTACGTGCCGTGGTATTACGGCGGCGTCGACTGGGCGCAGCACGGCGTGCCGGGCATCGGCGCGACCGCGTTCCACGAGAAGTCGCTGCGGAAGAACGCCTACTCGCTCGTGACGCTGCAAGCGGCGGGCTACGTGGCGAAGGACAAGAACGGTCCGGTGAACGCCGGCGAAACCGCGCCGGGCGACCGCTGGGCCTTGGTGAAGCCGACGAAGGGCGCGCCGTTCGCGGAGACGCCGGACACGACCGACGGCTACGTCTACATGGACGAATTCGTAAACCATCTCGTGAATACGTTCGGTCCCGCTTCCTCGGCGACGGGCATTAGGGGCTACGAACTCGACAACGAGCCGGGCCTCTGGAGCGAGACGCATCCGTTCATGCATCCGGAGCATACCGGCGCGGCGGAAGTGCTGAACAAGGGCGTGGCGCTCGCCTCCGCCGTGAAGAACGTCGACCCGTCGGCGGAAGTGTACGGACCGGTCTTGTACGGCTTCAGCGAATACCTCGACATGCAGAGCTCGCCGGACTGGCCGACGATCAAGGGCAACTACGACTGGTACATCGACTACTACCTCGATCAGATGCGCGTCGCGTCGGCGCAGCAGGGCAAGCGGCTGCTCGACGTCCTCGACCTGCATTGGTACCCGGAAGTGTCGGGCGGCGGCGTGCGCATTACGGACAGCGACACCGACGACAATGTCGAAGCGAACAAGACGCGCATTCAGGCGCCGCGTTCGCTGTGGGATCCGAGCTACCGCGAAAACAGCTAGATCGGTACGTGGTACTCGAAGTTCTTGCCGCTCGTTCCGAAGCTGCAGGACTCGATCGACACGTACAATGCCGGCACGAAGCTTGCGTTCACGGAGTACAACTACGGCGGGGAAACGCATATTTCGGGCGGTATCGCCGTGGCGGACGTCCTGGGCATTTTCGGAAAATACGGGGTGCACTTAGGAACTTATTGGAAAATGGTGAACGGCCGCGCCGATGCGCCGTACGCTTCCGCCGCGTTCAAAATCTTCAATAATTACGACGGCGAGAACGGCGCGTACGGCGATACGAAGGTGAAGGCCGAGACGTCCGATATCGAAAACAGCTCGATCTACGGCTCGACGTTCGAAGACGGCAACGGCGATCTGCACATCATCGCGATCAACAAAAACTACGACTTCGACATGAATGCGTCGTTCTCGATCGCAGGCGATAGAACGTATACGTCCGCACGCGTCTTCGCCTTCGACGAAGCGAGCGCGGCCATTACGGAACGCGCGCCGGTCGAGTCGATCGATGGCAATGCCTTCGCGCTCCGCATTCCGAAATTGACGGTCGCCCACATCGTGCTGAGCGCGGAATAATCCGCGGCTCCGCGGCAAGCAAGCCGGTCCTCGCGCGCGAGAGCCGGCTTGTTGTTTTTATGTCGTCCGGTAGGCGATAATAGGAGGTGACATTTTCTAGACGCGAGGTGCATCTTCGGAATGAAAGATATCTTCTTCATAGGTTCATATGCGAACGCCGATTCCAGCGGCGTCTATGTTTGCGAATTCGACCGCGCAACGGGCGAGATCGCGCTGCTCGGCAGTTATGCCGGCTTGCAAAACCCGACGTTCCTCGCGGTGCACGAGCCGAGCCGCAAGCTGTACGCCATTACGGAGCTGGCCGGCGAGGACGGCGCGAAGCGCGGCGCGGTCGCGGCGTTCGACATCGACGCCGGCTTCGGGCTGTCGCTTCTGAACATCGCGGAGACGATTCCGGCCCCGACCTGCCATGTCGAGCTCGATCGCACGCGCACGGCGTTGATGACGGCGAGCTATCACGGCGGCATGGTCGGCATGAACCGCATCGAGCCGGACGGCGGCGTAGGCGCCTCCAGCGACGTGCGCCGGCACGAGGGCGCAAGCGTCCATCCGGCGCAGGACCGTCCGCGGGCGCATTCCGTCACGGTCGATCGGAACAACCGATTCGCGGTCGCCTGCGACCTCGGCGCAGACAAGATCGTCACGTACCGGCTGGACCTCTCGGCCGGCGCGATGGAGCCCGTCTCGGCCGTCTCGCTCGCACCGGGCGCGGGGCCGCGCCACTTCGCTTTCCATCCGACGCTGCCGGTCGGGTACGTCATTAACGAGCTCAACGCCACGATTACGGCTTTCGCTTACGACGAATCGTCCGGCGCGCTCGAGGAAATCCAAACCGTGCCGACGCTTCCAGCATCGTACGAAGGCGAGAATGCATGCGCCGACGTTCACGTCTCGCCGGACGGCCGCTTCCTGTACGGCTCGAACCGCGGGCACGACAGCATCGTCGTCTTCCGCATCGATAACGGCGGCGCGCTGTTGCTCGTCGAGCACGCGTCCGTCTCCGGCCGCCATCCGCGCAACTTCGCCTTGTCGCCGGACCCGGACGCGGCGTACCTGCTCGCGGCGAACCGCGACACGAACGACGTCGTCGTCTTCCGGCGGAGCGTGGTCACGGGTCGCCTGAGCGAGCCGGTGTCCCGCTTCTCCGTCGGGAAGCCGGTGTGCATTAAGTTCCTAAACGGGAAAACCTCCCGCTAATTCCCCTTCGAAACCGCGAAAAACAGGATTTAACCGGAAAACCTCCCGCTAATCGGCGCCCAAACCGTCAAAACGACGAGGGCACGCCAAATTAGAGGGAGGTTTTCCGTTTCGTAGACCGTATTCGATGGATCATCCCGAATTAGAGGGAGGTTTTCCGTTTCCTTGACCGTATTCGATGTTCCGTCTATTGCACCTGATCGATCGAGCCGCTCGAAATCGTCCGTCCATAGAAAATCTCGTCCATCTCCGTCCGCAGCCGATCCTCGATCGTCTCCGCCTGCTCCGGCGTCAGCTTATCCTTCGTGTACCCGAACAAGTAGTTGTTCAAGTCGAACGCCTTCAGCTTACATTTCGTATGGAAGATGTTTTCCTGGTACACGTTCACGTCGATCATGTGAAACTCCTCTTTGACTTCCTCCGGGATATAATTCTGGATCGAGCTGATGTCGTGGTCGATGAACAGCTTGTTCCCTTCGATGTCCCGCGTGAAGCCTCGCACCCGATAATCGATCGTCATAATGTCGGTGTCGAACGAATGGATCAGGAAATTGAGCGCCTTCAGCGGCGAAATCTCCCCGCACGTCGAGACGTCGATGTCGGCCCGGAACGTGCTGATGCCCTCGTCCGGGTGGTACTCGGGGTACGTATGTACCGTAATATGGCTCTTGTCGAGCTGCATGACGACCGATTCCGGCAACGGACCGGGCGATTCGGAGTACGACTCGTTCGGTACCTCCACCACCGGTCCCTCCGAGACGAGCAGCGTCACGCTCGCGCCCTGCGGCACGTAATCCTGCTGCGCCACGTTCAGCACGTGGGCGCCGATAATTTCGGCGACATGGCCGAGAATCATGCGCAGGCGGTCGGAATTGTACTGCTCGTCGATATACTCGAGGTACGCCTCCCGCTCCTGCTTCGTCTCCGTATAGCAAATATCGTACATGTTAAAGCTCAGCGATTTCGTCAAATTGTTGAAGCCGTGCAAGGTGACGCGCTGCTCGTGCGTTAATGGGGTTAATGTCATCGGGTCCGCTCCTTGTTCCTGGTAGTCCTTTAATTACCAGTTTGCCCAAGAACGTCTCCTCTTACCCACGTTCCCGCTCATTCGCTTACCGATCGCAGCCATGCTTCGATGCCCCGCGTCAACGCCGCCTGCGACCCGTCCCCTCCCGGGCGATGCAAACAGCCCGGCCTAACAAGGCCGAGCCGTTCTGCATCGCGATTTAGACTATTCCACGTCGATCCGGACTTGATGCGACCGGTACGACGCCTCCACCGCGCCGTCCCGCCCGGCGAAAAACAGGACGCTCCGCTCGCGCTCCAGCGCGAACGAATAACGTCGGCCCGTCGCCGGATCCTTCACCCGGATGTCCGCGTCCGCGCCCGATTCGGAGACGAAGACGAACAGCGCCCCGTCCCGGAACGTCAGCTTGCGGCCGTATACGCCCGGCGCGTCTCCGCCGGCTTCCCACTCCAGCTCCGCGGCGACGCCGGCTTCCCGCATCGCCTTCGCGTATACCGCGCGGAGGACGTCGCTCCGCTCGTTCAGCTCGATCGGCAGCGGGCACCAGAGCAGAGTCCCCTTCCCGAGCGGATACGATCGGAGGACGAGCTCGCTCACGTCTTCCGGACGCTCCTTCGCGAGCGACGCGATGCCCGCTCCGCCGAACGACGCCGGGTAGCTGCGTCCGTCGATCGTCAGCCGCTCTTCGCGGAGCACGTTCTCGACGACCGTCGGTCCGACGACGTCCGCCAAGCGGCCGCTCGGTCCCCAGTACGCGTCCAGTCCGATCGGTCCCGTCAGGAGCGCCGTCCCTCCGTTCGCGCGGACGTCTTCCGCCAACGCGGCGAGCGCCTCGTCGCTGAAGTTATGCGCGCTCGGCACGATCCAAAGCTTCGGCCGCTCGCCCGCCGTCCGGTCCAGATGGTATTCGGATACGCCGCGGAACGGCGTCTTCATCTCGTACGCGAGCACCCGCGTCAGCCGCGTCGTCGCGTCGTAAGAAAACTTCCGATTGGAGAAGTCGTTGGAATACGGATACACGACCGCGATCTCCTCGAGCGTACGGTCTTCGAACCGTTCTCCCGTCTTCCCGACGAACGCGCCGAAGTCGTAGGAAACATCGGCCTCCGGCTTCTCCGTGCCGTCCGCCCGCAGCGCGCCGATGTTCGACTCGTTCACGTTGTCCATGAAGTAATTCGTATTCCAAATCCACTGCACCGCGCCCGCGCCGCCCGTCGCGAACGCGTACGCGTACTTCCGCTCGAGAATGTTGCGGAGCTCTTCCTCGGACCGCTTCGCGAAGCCGTTCGCCGCTTCGACGTACATAATTCCCGTCTCCTGAACGAGATTCGGCTTATGCCCGTCCTTCGTGAACAGACCGTCCCACACGAGCGCGTCCATCATCCACCACGTATGCACCGTCGTGTAATCGACCGCCTCCGCGTAGAAGAACGGCGACGGCCGGCCCCCGGCCAACCCTTCGTCCTGCCCGACGGTGACGAGCTGATTCGGCGCGGCCGCCTTGATCGCGCCGACCAGCTCCCGCGCCCAGCGGTTGTGCATCTCCATCGTGAAGAGCGCATAGTCGAGCCAGACGAGCCCCTTCTTCGAGCGTCCCACGTCTTGGACGTGGAAGTTGATGTCGTCCCGCTCCGGCGGCCGCGCCGCCTCGAAGCTCGGAAGCTCGGCCGGCGTCATGTTCCAGCGCTCCTGCAGCAGCCGGATCGAGCCGTGTCGCGACTTCAGCCACTCGACGTACGCGGCTTGCTCGAAGCGGTCGCGGGAGGAGGCCGGCCCGGAGAACACCCGCTTCGGGTCGAACATCGAAGGCTCGTTGATCAAATCCCACTGCACGTTCGTCGTCGTCCGATGGCGCGAGACGACCGACAGGATGAACCGCTTCTGCGCCTCCACGCTGCGCGGGTCGAGGTACGGGTTCGCCCCCTCCCACGTCTCCGGCGTGAACGAGAAGAAGTTGAACGTTACCTCGAGCTCGTGCTTCTTCGCCGTCAGAACGAACGCGTCGATCGCGCGCAGCACCTCCTCGGAGAAGTGGCCGTCGGCGAACATCATCTGCCGCCATGCGGTCCATACCCCGGTTCGAATCAGGTTGATGCCGGCTTTCTTCATCTGCGCCATGTCGCGGTCCCACGCCTCGACGTTCGGCAGGAACAAGAACTTGCGGGCGACGTCGCTCGTCATATAGGTCATGCCTACGATCGGGAGCGGCTTGCCGTTCTTGACGAAATAATCGCGTCCGACGGCGAGCGGCTCGCCGGCCTCGAGCAGCGCGCGATCCATCCCCCAATAGCCTTGCCGAAGAACGCGCCGCTCCCCGTCGTCCGCCGTCGCCACGCAGACGACGCTGTACCGGCCCGGCTCCACGAGATCGGGCGCCGCGAACCGTTCGAAGCGCAGCGCCGCGTCCGCAGCCATCGTCCACTCGCGCTCCCACGCGGGTACGACTTGCCCGTTCCGCTCGAGGGACGCCTCGCAGCGGAACGTCCACGTCCGCGGCGCGGCGCCGCGAATCGTCTGCGCCTGCAGCGCGAAGCTCGCCCGCTCCCCGGGCTCGTAGCTGCCGTACCCGGGCTTCAGCCACAGCTCCGTTACGCCCTTCGAGACGAAGTCCGCCATTTCGGCGAGCGCGGCCGCGCCGTCCTGCGTCCAGAACCGATCGCCGAGCGGCTGGCTGACGAACGCCCAGCGTCCCCCCGCGTAAGCGCCTTTCGCATGCTCCATCAGCACGGCCGGCGCCGCCGTCTCCCGCCCGTCCGCGGAGACGCCCGTCAGCAGCGGATAGATGCGCGCGTCCATCGGACCGGCAGAGCCGTGTTCGTGCGGACTGTCGCTCTGGCGCGTGACATGCAGAATCAGGCCGTACGTGTCCGCGACGTCGAACAGCGATTCGCGCCCGCTCAGCAGCGGGATGTCCTCGTTCGCCCGAAGCGACGCCGCCCGCGAGCCGTCGACCCGCAGCGCTTCGTGAATGAGCAGCTGGCGGTGATACGCCGTCTGCTCCCGCTCCGTCTTCCACGCGCCGTCTTCCCGGTAGACCGGGATGCGGAACGGCGCGCCGCCGAGCAGGACGAGCCCGCCGCCGCGCTCGAGATACCCCAGCAGCTCGGGCCAAACCGCCTTCGGGAAATACGGACCGTGCAGCGTAACGAAGCTGTCCGCCGTCGCCAACGCCTCGGCGATCCCCTCGGCGTCGACGATCGATCCCCATGCGCCGATGCTTCCGAGCTGCGCTTCGTCCGGTCTCGTTCCGTCGTACGGGAAACTCTTATCGTAGAAAACTACTTTCTTGCCGGAAGCCACCATAAATAAAGCCCTCCCAATGTCGTGTTGTTAGTTTCGTTAGGTTGTCGTTAGCTGAAATTTGCTATATTCTATTGATTACCTAACAATCCGTCAAGGAGGGATTCCGATGCCCCGACGCGTCTCCATGCAGACGATCGCCGATTCGCTGCGCCTCTCGAAATTCGCCGTCTCCCGCGCGCTGTCCGGCAAGCCGGGCGTCAGCGAGGAGACGCGCCGCTCCGTCCTCGCCGCGGCGCGCGCGCTCGGCTACCGGCTGCCGAAGGGCGCACCCGAAGCGGAAGCGGCCGAGCCGATCGGCGGGGCCGCATACGCGTTAATTTGGATGGATCCGACGATGCAAAACGAATCCTCCTACTGGGCGCGCCTGCTGACGGGCGTGACGACGGCCTGCCGCGACCTCGGTTGGGAGCACGCCGTCGTCTCGCCGAGACCCGACGCCCCGCCGACCTTCCCCGCCTACATGGACCGCGAGGCATGCATCGGCCACATCGCCGTCGGCACGCTGTCCGCGGAGACGCTCGCGTCGGTGCAGGCGATGGGCGGGCCGCTCGTGCTGCTCGATCACGAGGAGCCGCTCGTCCGGGCCGACGCCGTCTTGAACGCCAACGCGGACGGCGCCGAGCTGCTGACGAACCATCTGCTGTTCGCCGGGCGGCGCTCGTTCGTCTTCGTCGGCGACGACGCGTTCGCGCCGAGCTTCCGGGAACGCTGGCGCGGCTGCCGGCAGGCGATCGACGCCTTCGGCGGCGGCAAAGGCGCGCGGCTGCGCAAGTGGACGGTGCCGTACGCCGAGCCCCGCTGGGCCGACGGCCTGCACGCGACGCTGGCCGCGCTCGGCGCCGGCGAGCTGCCGGACGCGTTCGTCTGCGCGAACGACCATATCGCGCTCGAGACGCTGCGCGGGCTGCGCCGCGCCGGCCGTCGCGTCCCGGACGACTGCGCCGTCGCCGGCTTCGACAATGTCGAAGCGTCGGCCGCGGGCGACCCGCCGCTCACGACGGTCGAGCTCGCCAAGGAAGCGCTCGGCCGCCGCGCCGCGGAGCAGCTCGCCCGGCGGAAGGAGAAGCCCGGGGAGCAGCCGGAGAAAATTCTGCTCTCCGCGCGGCTCGTCCCCCGGGCGTCCGGATAAACGCAAAAAAGACCGCAAGGCGGCATGGAAGCCCTGCGGTCCGACGCATCTTATCGCGCGTCCAAAATTTCTTTGATTTTCTCGAGCGGCACCTTCGGCGTACGGTCGTACGTAAGGAGGCCGTTGATTTCTTGTTCGACGTCGGTAAGCTGCGTATAGCAGTACCCTTGCACGACGCCGGAGCGGCGAAGCGGCTGAATGACGGCGCGCAGCCGCTTCAAGTAATCTTCGTCGTCGCTGGCGCCGGAATACCCCCAGCCTTCCCAATCGCTCTTCTTGAACGCGATGCCGCCGAACTCCGTGACGAGAATCGGCTGCCCCTCGTACTCGAAGCCGCCGACGCTGAGCCGACGGTTCGCCGGCATCGCGTTCACCGCGCTCTCCACAGTGCTGTATCGCTGCTCGAGCACCTCTTGACGCGACTCGTAATCGTGAATCGTGAACAGGTCCGTCTTCACGAGCTCCCAGCCGTCGTTCGAGACGACCGGCCGCGACGGATCGAGCGACTTCGTCAGATGGTACATCGCCAGCGCGTGCTGCTGCTGCCGCTCGTCGATCTGGATGTTCGGCACGCCCCAGCTTTCGTTGATCGGCACCCATGCCACGATGCAAGGATGGTTGTAGTCGCGCTCGACCGCCTCCTGCCATTCCGCGGTCATGCGGCGCGAATACGTCTCCGAGAAGTCGCAGGCGTTCGCCATCTCTCCCCAGACGAGAAGCCCGAGCACGTCGCACCAATACAAATACCGCGGATCCTCCACCTTCTGATGCTTCCGCGCGCCGTTGAAGCCCATCGCCTTCGTCAGCTCGACGTCGCGCTTGATCGCTTCGTCGCTCGGCGGCGTCAGGTTGCCGTCCGGGAAGTAGCCTTGATCGAGCACGAGCTTCATGAAATACGGCCGGTTGTTCAGATTGAACTTCCCGTTTTCGATCGATGCCTTGCGCATCCCGAAATAGCTCTTCGCCCGGTCGACCGACGCGCCGTCGACGAGCAGCTCGTATTCGACGTCGTACAAATTCGGCCGGTTCGGCGACCACATCCGGTCCATGCCGTGATCGTTCAAGCCGGGCAGCTTCACCCGACGGCTCTCTTCGGCGTCGCGGACGCGGACGAGATCCTCCGCCACGAATTCGCCCTTGAACGTGATGACGGTCCGCAGCATCACGTCTCGGCCCTCGATCGAACCGTTCACGAACGCGCGGATGCGAATTTCGTTCGTATCGATGTCCGGCGCGTATTTCACCTTCTCCAAGTAGATCGGGGATACGGACTCCGCCCACACCGACTGCCAGATGCCCGTCGTCCGCGTGTACCAGATGGCGCGGGATTTCTCCTCCCAGAACTGCTTGCCCCGCGGTTGGAACAAGTCCTTCCCGCGGTCCTCCGCCCGCACGACGATGACGTTGTCGCCGCTCGCGCTCAGCGCTTCCGTGACGTCCGCCGAAAACGGCGTATGGCCGCCGAGATGCGTCGCGACGAGCTCGCCGTTCACCCACACGCTGGACTCGTAATCGACCGCGCCGAAGTGCAGCAGCACTCGCTTGCCCGCGAACGAAGCCGGCGCCTTCCATGTCTTCCTGTACCAGACGACGTCGTGGAAACCCGTCTCGCCGATGCCGCTCAGCTTGCTCTCGAACGAGAACGGCACTTGAATCCGCTTATCGAGCGGCGTCTCACCCTTCTGCCACTTGGCCGACAGGCCGACGCGCGCGTCGTCGAACGCAAATTCCCACTCTCCGTTCAAGCTTTCCCAAGCATCCCGCACGAATTGCGGGCGCGGATAATCCGGTCTTGGCGACGTCATCTTCGAAACAGCTCCCTTTTTCGTAAATATAATGATTAAGCAATTAATGAACGAGTTCACGTTTCCAACCCAATTGTAATCGCACCCATTCATTTCGTCAACATATAAGTTGATTAGTTAACTGTTAAGTTATATAATCGTGAAAAAGGGTCGCTGTAACGACAGGAGGGGTGTCCGTGCGGCTGCAAGCGGATCGTACGAATGTAGCGATCTTCGAATGCTTCTCGTCCGAATCGAGGCTTCGCATAATCGAGCTGTTGAACGAACGGCCGATGAACATTAAAGAGCTGGCGGACGCGGTGGGCTTGTCCTCCGCGATCGTAACGAAGCATGTACAGAAAATGGAGGAAGCCGGACTTCTCGTCACCGAGTCGATCGCAGGCAAGCGAGGCATGCAGAAGCTGTGCCGGCTCGCCCTGGACGAGCTGACGCTCGTGCTGAAGCGAGGGCCGGCGGCAGGGGAGCGCCCCGCCTCGGCCAACCGGTACGAGGTGTCGCTCCCGGTCGGCCAATATTCGAGCTGCGCGGTCAAGCCGACCTGCGGCCTCGCCTCGGAGCACGGCATGATCGGCATGGTGGACGATCCGCGGTATTTCTCCGATCCGGAGCATGTGAAGGCGAGCCATCTGTGGTTCGGCAGCGGCTTCGTGGAATACCGCATTCCGAATTACTTGCTGCGGAATCAGACGGCGCTCAGCCTCGACATCTCTTTGGAAATCTGCTCGGAGGCGCCGGGTTTCAACGAAAATTGGCCTTCCGATATCAGCTTCTACGTGAACGATCGCTTGCTCGGCACGTGGACGTGTCCGGGCGACTTCGGGGAGACGCGCGGGGTGTATACGCCGGAGTGGTGGATCAACCGTTCGCAGTACGGCTTGCTGAAGACGTTGTCCGTCGGACCGACGGGCGCCTACATCGACGGCGTTCGCCTGTCGGACGTGACGCTCGACGCGCTCGGTCTCGCCTACGGCGAGACGATCTCGTTCCGCATCGCCGCCCTCGAGACGGCGCGCAACGTCGGCGGGGTTACGCTGTTCGGGAAGGGCTTCGGCAACTATAACCAGGACATCCATGTGTCGCTGACGTATGCGTAGTCAAGAAGAACGCAATTTCCCATTCATGATCCATCGCCCGGAAACGCCAGCTCCACGACCGTCCCGCGGCCGACCTCGCTTTCGATCGACAGGCGCCCGCCGTGCGACGCCACGATCCGCTTCACGATCATCATGCCGAGTCCGTTGCCGTCCGGCTTCGTCGTGAAGAACGGGTCGCCGATGCGACGCAGCGTCTCCTCGGACATTCCCTTGCCGTCGTCGGCGAACCGAATGCGCCGTTCGCCCCCGGACGTCTCGAACCGAATGTCGATGCGACCGCCGAAGGGCAGAGCGTCCATCGCATTCTTCAGTACATTCAAGTATACCTGCTTCAGCTGGTTCGGATCGCCGGAGAGCGGCAGTTCGTCGACCCCCGTCGTCGCGATCTCCACCCCGTTCCGCGAAGCCTGCGTATCGAATATGGCCAGCAGCTCCCGCAGCACGGCCCTTGCATCGATCGGACGATGCGACGGCGCCTCCGGCTTGCCGAGAATCATGAACTCGCTGACGATGAGATTCATCCGGTCCAGCTCCGACATGATCAAATCGTAATACGCCGGCTCGGCGCGCGATTTCGAATACTGCAGCAATCCCTTGACCGTCGTCAGCGGATTGCGCACCTCGTGCGCGATGCCGACCGCGAGCTGACCGGCCACGACCAGCTTCTCCGTATTGCGGAGCAACTCCTCGGTCTTATGCCGCTCGGTCATATCCCGCAGCAAACCGAAGACGCGCACGAGCCGGCCGGCGCCGTCGAAGATCGGCACGACGTCCAGCATCGCGCGTTCGAACGGCTCCCGCCCCGTCAACACGAGCTCCTCGCCCATGCGTTCCGTTCGCTCCTCGAGCACGTGCCGGAAAATCGCCGCGATCGGCTCGAACGAGAGCGCCGAGACGCTCGGCGCGAGCGCCGGACCGAGCATGCCGACGCTTAACGCGTTACACTCGACGACGACACCCGCCTCGTCGGTCACGACGACGCCGTAATGCTTGTTCTCGATGAGCGCCTGGTTGAGCATGTGAAGCTGCTCGTTGCGCCCGCGCTGCAGCAGCTCCCGCTCGATGGAATCCGCCGTCGCGCACAGCAGCGCGAGCAAATGGGGATGCGCGTCGTCGAGTCCCGTCATGAACGTCAGCGTCCCCGCAGGCGCCGCCCCGGCATCGCGTCGCAACAACGCCGTGCAGCACGCTACGCCGTGCAGCGCCTCTTGATAGTGATCCTTCCCGAGCAGCAGCACCGGTTGTCCGCAGCTCAGCGACAATGCGATGGAACTCGGCCCCATGTCCTCGGTGAATCTCACGCCTTCTACGATGCCGAACCGTCGAACTTGCCGTTCCATCGCGGCGTTGCCTCGCAGCGCCAGCACGCACCCTTCGGCGTCCGTCATAAGAATGAGCAGCGGATCGTCCGGCGCGGCGGACAGAAATTTATCGATAAAACAATTCGTCACTTCCAATACCTCTTGAAACGCGATTCTTCTAGCCTGCAGCTCCGAGGCGGTCAAGCGATCCGAGAATGCGGGGAGCTCCCCCGGATCCAGCCCCGACCGGATGCAACGAGCTTTGGATTCTGCCAACAGTTCCGCCGGTCTCATGCTCGTTCGTCCATCCTTTCGTCGTCGATGTCTACCCATGTAACATTCTCCCTGCCGAGGCGGGAATCCTTCATTATACTCGAGCCTTTCGCTCGAGAACGATCGCGCCGCCAAGCGCACGGAAGGCTGCCCCGAACGCTAAGCGCTCTTGGACAGCCTTCTTCATACGCTTACGAGAATCCTTCGAGCGGCACGGCCCAGATGTTGACCTTGGCGCCGTCCTTCGCGCTGTATTCGAACAGCTCGAGCATAAGCGTTCCGTTGACGGGCAACTGCGACGCGGGCACGTCGACCTTCAGCTCGAACGCCGACCAGGCGGGCGCCCCTTCGTTCACTTGAACCGTCTTCTCGAACAAATACCGGTGGCCGTCCGACACGGCGTATTGCATCGTCGCCTCGAACACGCGCGCTTCGCCCCGGATCGTATAGCTGCCGGCCGAACCGGAAACGACGACGTTGCGGAACGCGTTGTTGCCCGTCTCGTCGACGTCGCGGCGAATGTCCACCTGCCGCGGCGATTCGCTCCATTCCACCTGCGCGCCGAGCAGCTCGCCGACCGCCCGAAGCGGTATGTAGGTACTGCCGTCGACGTTCAGAATCGGCCGTTCTCCATCGACGTAAGGCGCTCCGTTCACGTACACCGGATAGTTCGCCGCCGTCGCGACATACGTCTTCACCGTCGCCGCGAGCGTCGGCCATGCCGTCATCAATGCGGCGCCGACCAGCAGGCCGGCCGCGAATCCTTGAAATCGTCTCATGCGATCCCCCCTCACTACTATTGTAGTGCGGAATCGTTCGCCTCATGACCGCCGGCCGCCCCGGAAGCGAATCGCTTCAGCGCGGCCGCGTCTTCGGCGAGCCGAGCCGGGTCGTCCTCCGCGACGAATTCGAGCAGCGCGAACCGGTCGCCGGGCAAGGCGCTCAGCTCGTTCAAATAGCGGCGCCAGACGTCTTCCCCTTCGGCGAACGGATGCCGTTCGCGCCCCTCCCAATGGTACGCGTGCACGTACTCGAGCCACGGCGCGAGCCGCCGCAGCTCCTCGAGCAGCCGTTCCGGGGAGCCGCCGACCTCCGGCTGCCACAGCGTGCGCAAGTTCGGATGGTCCGCTTCTCGGAGCAAGCGGATCGCGGAATCGCACGTATCGGTCAACGTCCGGGCGTGGTATTCGAGGCAGACGAGCACGCCTTCGCGCGCGGCCGCTTCCGCGATGCGCCGCGCGTCGGCCGTCGCCCGCGCGCGCCAAGCTTCGTCGGCTCCATCCGAGCCGCGATCCCCCGCCCAGACGCGGATCGACGGCGCGCCGAGCGCGAGCGCGGTCGACAAGACGTCGTCGAAGTCGAACGCTTGCTCGGCCCCGGCCGCGAGCCGGTAATACGAGCCGTAAGCCGCGACGGCCAGTCCGGCCTCCCGCGTCAGTCGGGCGACCTCGCGTGCGGCGGCGACGTCGCCGTGCGGGACGTGGATGTCCCCGCCCCACTCGATCGCTTCCAATCCGGCCTCCGCCGCGAGCGCGGCGACGCGCGCGGGCGTCAGCGATCGGAACGTTATCGACACCAATCCCGTACGAATCATCCTTTGCCGCCCCTCCTCTATTTAAACCATCCCTTGTCCTTGAACCGCTTGATCGCCTCGATCCGATTCCCGACGTCGAGCTTGTCGAGAATGACGGAAATATAGTTACGCACCGTGCCGGTCGTAATGAACAGCTGGCTGGCGATTTCCTTCGTGTTTTTCCCGTCGGCCATCAGCTCGAGCACCTCGGTTTCCCGTTCGGTGAGCGGATTGCTCTCGGCGTACGCGTCGTCGACGAGGTCGGGCGCGTAGATGCGCCGTCCGGACATGACGCTGCGGATCGAATCGGCAAGCTCCTCGATCGGGCTGTCCTTCAGTAAATAACCGCTGACGCCCGCTTTGAGCGCCCGTTCGAAATACCCGGAGCGCGCGAACGTCGTCAGAATGACGACCTTGCAGCCGCTCCCCTTCAGCTCCTCCGCCGCTTCGAGGCCGCTCTTGGCCGGCATCTCGATGTCCATCACGCATATATCCGGCCGATGCTCCTTCACGAGACGCACGGCCTCCTCGCCGTTGTTCGCCCGGCCGACGACCGTCATGTCGGGCTCGAGATCCAGCAAGGAGGCGAGCGCGCCCAGCATCATCCGTTGGTCTTCCGCGATCACGATGCGAATCATGCGCGAATCTCCTCCTTCTCCGGCGGCTTGGGCATGTTCGGCACGCGGATGACGACCGTCGTCCCGTGAACGGACTCGATGTCGAACGATCCGTTCACGAATTCGAGCCGCTCGCGCATGCCTCGCAGGCCATTGCCGCGAACCGTATTTTTCGCTATTCCGACGCCGTTGTCCGACACCCGCAAGACGAGCTCGGTGCGCGACGGCCGGAAGGCGATCGTGCATACCGACGCCTTGCTGTGCCTAACGACGTTCGTGACGGCTTCTTTCAAGCACATGCTCAGTACGTTCTCGATCATTAGCGACGTATCCAGATGCGTCGGGTCGCCTTCGAGCCGCAGCTCGATTTCGGCGGCCTTCAGGATTTGCCGGACGCGGTACAACTCGTCTTCCACCCGGTCGCCGCGCATCGAGGTGACCATCTCCCGCACTTCTTTCAGCGCCGTCCGCGCCGTCTGCCGGATGTCGTCGAGCTCCGCGCGCGCTTGCCTCGCGTCCAGGTCGATCAGCTTTCCGGCGAGATCGGTCTTCAGTCCGATCAGCGACAGCTTCTGACCGAGCGTGTCGTGCAGGTCGCGGGCGATGCGTTGGCGCTCTTCGAGCTTGACGAGCTCGGAGATGCGCTTGTTCGCATTTTCCAACTGGCCCTCCAGCTTATCCTGCCGATTCTTGTTGTACGTGCTGACCGGAAGCAGAACGACGCCGATCAGACAGACGAGCACGAAAGGCAGCTGCGTGATGAAGACCGGATTTTTCGTCGCGAAGCCGACGTTGACCGTCACGATCGTACTGATCAGATGAATCGTATAGAACGTGAAGAAGGCGACGCGGTTCTGCAGGTTCCCGATGAAGAACGCCAGGAACAACGAGAAGTACACGTAGCCGAACAGCACGGTCATGACGATGGAGACGAGAATTTGCACGCTCGTCCAGAAGAAGACGAGCCACCCTTTCTTCGAGACGAACGCCATCACGTAACATGCGAAGAACAACAGGATCAATCCGATGCCCAGCGCGATCTCGTACGGCGAGGAGGAGCGAAAAATGAAATAGAAGGGCAAAATATAGAACACGACCCATACGTATGGGCCGAGTCCGGTGTTTTTAATGAAAAACTGACTCCACTTGGAAATGTCCGCTCCTCCTCCCGCCGGCTACTCCCGCTGCAATCCGGGACGCATCGGCTTACCGCCGACCTTAGCGACCTCCGCGGCCGCGGCGCGCATCTTGAGCTTCGCTTCGCGGAACCCGACGAATCGCTTCGCGTCTTCGTCCCAAAGTCGGAACCAAAGCGACTTCAAGCTTTCGGAGACGCCGATCGTCGTCGCCCGCTGCAGCGGCGGGGTCGAGTTGTGCGCCTGTTCCAAATAGTAGTTCGGCACCTTCGGGCTCAAGTGATGCACATGATGGAAGCCGATGTTGCCCGTAATCCACTGCAGCGGCTTCGGAAGCTTATAATATGAGCTGCCTTCGACGGCCGCTTGCACGTAGCTCCATTCGTTCTCGTGCTCGAAATACGAATCCTCGAAATTATGCTGCACGTAAAACAGCCATACTCCGGCCATTCCGGAGACGAGGAACACCGGGACCTGCACGAGCAGGAACGCTTCCCAGCCGATCGCCCAGCACAGCAGCGCATATAACCCTACGATGCTCACGTTCGTCAAGTATACGTTGATGCGTTCCTTCCAGCGAGCCCCCGGACGATTGAAGCGGTAGTCGATCAAGAACGTGTACGCCGGCCCGAGGCCGAGCATGACGAGCGGATTGCGGTACAATCGGTACGCCAGACGGCGCCAGAACGACGCGGCGGCGTATTCTTCGACGGTCATGACCCACATATCGCCCACGCCGCGCTTGTCGAGGTTGCCGCTCGTCGCGTGATGGACGGAATGCGTATGCTTCCACTGCGCATACGGCACGACCGTAAGAATGCCCGTAATCGTGCCGACGATCGCGTTCGCCCTGCGGCTCTTGAAGAACGACCCGTGGCAGCAATCGTGGAAGATAATGAACGTGCGGACCAGAAAGCCCCCCGCGACCGCCGCGAGGGCGAGCGTCAGCCAATACGATACGGATAAAGCGGCGTATGCCGCATACCAGAGCGCTATTAAGGGAACGATCGTGTTAATCATTTGCCGGACGCTCTTCGCCGTGTCCGTTTTTTCGAAAGGAGCGATCTCCTTTTTGAGTTGTGCGACTTTCGTTTTGTCCTGAGACATGATGGATATCCTCCTCGTTCCGACGCGCGGAATAACTCCGAGCCTCTTCCTATAGATTTCTATAGGTGCAGTTTTCCTAATCTCATTTTAGAAAATGCACCCGTTCGGAAGAAGACATAAACGTCAGTACGAGGATATGATAAATGTCATGTCCACCTCCATCTTACCAAAAAAAGGGCTCCGCGTGCAGCCGCTTTTCGTCGCGGCCGCTCCGTCGGAGCTCCGATTGGGAAAAACTAGCGGGCGCGAGCAGCGGCTCGCGGCTCATGCTCGATCTGCGTTTCACCGCACGTCCGCTACGTTCCGGAAAATGGAGCGGCCTCCCGGCACTGCCGGGCCTTTGCTCGTATCGCTTCCGTCATCCCATCGACCTTCACCGGCTTCTTCGACCATGCGGAACCCGTCCGTTCCGATTTGAACGCATAGTCAGGGTTGACATTAGGGTTTCCTAATTCCGCTTGCGGCATGACGCAAAAAAAACGCCTCCGGATCGATGATTCGATCTAGAGGCGTTCTTTGCTTCTCGGCTTGGCGACGTCCTACTCTCCCGGGACCCTGCGGTCCAAGTACCATCGGCGCTGGAAGGCTTAACGTTCGTGTTCGGGATGGGTACGCGTGGTTCCCTTCCGCCATTATCACCAAACCAATATAGTTCAAGGAGTCTTGCCCCTTGAAAACTGGATGCGAAACAATTGTACACTCCGAATATGTTGGATAAGTCCTCGACCGATTAGTATTCGTCAGCTCCACGCGTTGCCGCGCTTCCACCCCGAACCTATCAACCACGTCGTCTACATGGGGTCTTCAAGCAGGGAAATCTCATCTTGAGGGGGGCTTCACGCTTAGATGCTTT